>NZ_JAALET010000020.1:0-64084 GCF_011800655.1 Paenibacillus sp. EKM10P
CTTGCTATTTCCTCTATTATCCCCTTTTCCTCTACATACTCTAAAAATACACTCAACATGGATGGTACAAAGTGCATTGTGGTAACTTTATTTTTTTCGATTGCCTTCACGATTTCTTCCGGATTTTTTTCTCCTCCCGGTATCAGCAGGCAGACTTTGGCCCCCGTAAAGCTCCACCACAATAATTCCCATACCGATACGTCAAAGGTATAGGGAGTTTTCTGCAGGATCACATCACCTTCAGCTATCGGGTATTGCTTCTGCATCCAGTTGATCCGGTTGATTACGGAGTAGTTCTCTATCATTACCCCTTTGGGTTTGCCGGTAGAACCGGATGTATATATTACATAAGCCAAGTTTTCAGGTTTACTAATTAACTTTGGATTTGATACATCCCCAGTAAATAGTTCCTGATTTTCTATGCTAATAAATTCAGCATTTCTGTAACTACCTTTAGCATTTATAAATTTATCCTGTATCAGAATAATTTGGCTGCCACTGTCATCAAGCATAAACTGGATCCTGTCTTCAGGGTATTCAGGAGCTATGGGTAAATAAGCCCCCCCAGCTTTTAGGACAGCCATGATCCCTATGATCATTTCCGGGGAACGTTCTACCATAATTCCCACTACACTATCAGGTTTTATTCCCTTTTCTCTTAATTTTCTGGCCAGTTGGTTTGCCTTTTCGTTTACTTCCTTATAAGTCAGCTGTTTATCTTCAAACACTACAGCAATATTATTGGGTGTCTTTTCTACCTGCTCTTCAAACAGTTGATGTATAGTCTTATCCTTAGGATACCGGACCTTTGTATCGTTAAAGTCATATAGTATTTTCTGCTTTTCTTCCTGTGAAAGCATATCAATTTCTGACAACCTTTTTCCAGGATAAACCGTTATCTCTTCCAGAACATTAAGGTAATGGGCTGCAAACCTTTCTACAGTCTCTTTCTTGAACAGCCTTGTGGCATATTCCAAATCAAATGCAATACCTTCCTGGGTTTCCCGAGCATTTAATGTCAAGTCAAATTTGGATATTCTAAATTCATTTGTATAGGGTATAAACTTAAGCCTATCTATCTTCAATTCTGATGAGCCGGTATTTTGCAATACAAACATAGTATCAAAAAGAGGATTCCTGCTCATATCCCTCTTTACATTAAGCTTTTCCACCAGTTCTTCAAACTGGTAGTCCTGATTTTCATAAGCCCTTATAGAGTTTTCCCTTACTTCCCTTAGAAACTCAGCAAAGGTCTTTTCTCCCTGGGGATAGTTCCTCATGGCTAAAGTATTTACAAACATACCTATTATGTCTTGTAAATCTGTATGAGGTCTTCCAGCTATAGGGCTTCCCACTATAATATCTTCCTGCCCCGTATACTTAGACAGCAGTATGTTGTATGAAGCAAGCAATGTCATGTAAAGAGTAGCCCCATTATCCCTTGCAAGCTTAATAAGTTTTCCCGTAAGCTCACTGCCTGCTTCAAAACGGATAAAACCTCCGTCAAAGCTTTGAACCGCAGGCCTTTGGTAATCTACTGGCATATTCAGCACAGGAATTTCTCCATTAAATTCCTGGAGCCAGTATTCCTCCTGCTTCTTTATTTTGTCCCCAGCAAATAGTTCCTTCTGCCAAACAGAATAGTCCTTGTACTGTATACGGAGGGAAGAAGGGTTATTTCCTCCATACATATCCATGAACTCATGTACCAGTATATCCATGGACGTACCGTCAGATATGATATGGTGCATGTCAAACATCATGACATGCTTGTCTTTTCCCGTTTTCACAAGGCCTACTCTTAGCAGCGGAGCAATTCCAAGATCAAACGGCTTTATAAATTCTTTTACGATTTCCCCCACTTTTTCTTCGTCAGATTCTAGATACACTACACTAAAACCCACAGGATCATTGATCTTCTGGAGGGGTTCACCCTCTATGAAATGGAAAGATGTTCGAAGGGTCTCATGCCTATTTATAAGCTGTTGGAAGGTCTTCTGAAAAAGCTCCAGATCAATACTGCCTTCAACCAGCAAGCTGCCTGGCATATTGTATGCTGTCCCTGCTCCTTCAAACTGATTTAATATATACAGCCTTCTTTGGGCTGATGACATAGGGTAGTATTCCATCTCTTTAGCAGTTTGGATGGATTGATATATACTCTCCTTTGCTTCCTTCATATACCTTGCTATTTCCGCTATAATTGGAGCCTTAAATATTTCCTTAAGAGGCATGTCTATATTGAACTCTTTGTGAATTCTCGCTACAAGGCTTGTAGCCTTTAAAGAGTGTCCACCTAACATAAAGAAGTTGTCATTTCTTCCTATCTTCTTAATTCCAAGGATGTCTTGCCAAATCAGTGCAAGCTTCTCTTCAAATTCGCCTATAGGCGCTTCATACTCTATTCCCGTATTTATATTACCTTCGGGTTCAGGCAATGCCTTCCTGTCTATCTTGCCATTAGCTGTCAATGGCATTTTTTCAAGCTGCACAAAGTATGATGGTACCATGTATTCGGGCAGTTCTTTTAAGAGATGCTCCCTTAGTTCTGATATTGTCAGCTCATTTTCTCCCGCTATATATGCACACAGGTATTTACTGCCCTGATGGTCTTCCTTTGCAATCACTAAAGATTCCTCAATTGAAGGATGCTTTAGCAGTTGTGCTTCTATTTCACCAAGCTCTATCCTAAAGCCTCTTATCTTTACCTGGTGGTCTATTCTACCCAGGTATTCCATTTCTCCATCAGATAATAACCGGACCAGGTCTCCAGATCTATATAACCTCTCTTCCGGCTTGTACGGATTTTGAACGAACTTTTCCTTTGTAAGCTCCGGTCTTCCAAGATATCCTCTGCAAACTCCGTCTCCTCCTACACAAAGCTCTCCGGCTACTCCAATGGGAACAACTTTCATGTTCTTATCCATTACATATGTTGTAAGGGTTGGTATAGGCCTTCCTATGCTGCTCACATTAGATCTAATTTCTTCCTCTTCTATCTCTTTATATGTGACATGCACTGTTGTCTCGGTTATTCCATACATATTGATGAGTCTAGTCTGCGGGTACTTCTTTCTCCATTCCTTCAACAATGCAGGCTTTAATGCTTCCCCTCCGAATATGACATATCTTATCTTAAGTTCTTTTTCTTCATATGATACTTCTTCATTGGCTATATTATAGAAGGCTGAAGGTGTCTGATTTAATACGGTCACCTTCTCATTCCTTAGAAGTCTCAGATACTCTACATTGCTGCGTGCTGTCATTTTAGGAACTACCACCAATCTGCCCCCATATAACAACGCCCCGTACATCTCCCATACGGAAAAATCGAAACTCATAGAATGAAACATAGTCCATACATCATTTTCGTTAAAATCAAACTGCATTTTACTGTTAAATAACAGCCTTACTATGTTTCTATGCTCTATCATTGCCCCTTTGGGTTTACCTGTAGAGCCTGAGGTATATATTAAGTAAGCTAGATCGGAAGGTTTATTTACCTCCGATAAGTTATATTGTTCATCTGAATATTCCTGCTCATCTTCTAAATTTATTACTGTACCTATTGATGTATATTTGTCTATAAAATGTGATTGGGTCAACAGGATCACTGCCCGGCTGTCTTCCAGCATATGACTTATTCTTTCCTCAGGATAATCTGGATCTATGGGAAGATATGCCCCTCCTGCTTTTAATACCCCTAGGATTGCTACTATCATCTCAAGTGAGCGTTCTGCCAGAATACCTACGATACTGTCCGGTTTGACTCCTTTAGCCCTTAATACATGGGCCAACCCATTTGATTTTTTATTGAGTTCACTAAATGTAAGCTTTTTACCCTCAAATACCACAGCTACATGATCAGGGTTCTTCTCTGCCTGCTCTTCAAAAAGCTGATGGATAGTCTTGTTTTTAGGATACTGTGCCTCTGTAGCGTTAAAGGTATATAGAATTTGCTGTTTTTCTTCCTGTAACAGTACATCAATTTCCCACAACCTTTTTTCAGGGCATGCAGTTATCTCTTCAAGAACGGTAATGTAATGGGTTCCAAACCTTTTTATTGTCTCCTTCTTAAACAGCCTGGTACAATATTCAAGGTTAAATGTTATACCTTCTTGACCCTCTACCACTTCAAGCATAAGGTCAAATTTTGCCTTTCTGCCTTCCAGCCAGTTGTTGTATTGTTTGAAGTTTATACCCGATGCTGCAAATTCTGTCTTGTTTGAAGTGCGCAGTGCAAACATAGTGTCAAAAAGAGGATTCCTGCTCATGTCCCTCATGAGATTAAGTTTTTCTACAAGTTCTTCAAACTGGTAGTTCTGATTTTCAAAAGCCAAAAACGCATTTCCCCTTACTTCCTGCAAGAATTGGACGAAGGTCTTTTCTCCCTCAGGATAGTTCCTTATGGCCAAGGTATTTATAAACATACCAATGATACCCTGCAGGTCAGCATGGGGCCTTCCGGCTACAGGACTTCCAACTATGATGTCTTCCTGTCCAGTGTATCTGGACAGGAGTACGTTATATGCAGCCATCAGTACCATGTATAAGGTAGCTCCATTATCTGTTGCAAGCTTATTTAGTTTGACTGAAAGTTCAGGGTTTATTTCAAAGCTTACAGCATCTCCTTCAAAACTTTGTACCGCCGGTCTTGGATAGTCAGTAGGCATATCCAGTACCGGTATATCACCCTTAAATGTCTGGAGCCAGTATTCTTCCTGCTTCTTTATTGAGTCTCCGGCAAACATCTCCTTCTGCCATACAGAAAAATCCTTGTACTGTATCCGTAGTGGCAAAAGGGTCTTCCCTTGGTACAAATCCAAAAACTCACTCATAAGTATATTGACTGATATACCATCTGATACTATGTGGTGCATGTCAAACATCATAACACGCCTGTCTTCGTTCGTTTTTACAAGTCCTACTCTCAGTAATGGAACTTGGCTAAGATCAAAGGGCGTTATGAATTCTTTGACTATTTCTGCTGCTTTTTCTTCATCCAGTTCCAGGTACGTAATACTGAAATCCACGTAATCATGAACCTTTTGTACTGGTTCACCCTCAACCATATGAAATGATGTGCGCAGAGCCTCATGTCTTTTTACTAGCTCCTTGAATGCCTGTTCGAAGCGTACTGCATCAATGTTTCCTTCCAGCAGTACGACGCCTGGCATGTTATATGCAGTACCTGCTCCTTCAAGCTCGTTTAGTATATACAGCCTTTTCTGGGCAGATGACATAGGGTAAAATTCCTGCTCTCTGGCAGAAGGTATTCCAGAAAAGGCATTTGGCGTATATTTTGAAACATCTTTTCCTTTTTCTTTTAGCATCGTCTCAAATAGCTTTCTTTTTTCTGGAGAAAGAGATTCTATTCTTTTCATCAAATTATCCATAACTTCGTCCCTCTTCTCTATTTCATCTCTTTTAATTCCTATTTATAGATTTTCAATCATGCTTAAAATTTCTTCGATTTCCACTGTATCGTTAAGTCTATTTTTAATACTTTTTGCTATTGCCGAAATTGTAGGACCCATAAACACTTCTTTTAATGCAAATTCTATGTCAAATTCTTTATGAACCCTTGATACAAGATTGGTTGCCTTTAATGAGTCTCCTCCTAATTCAAAGAAGTTATCATTTACTCCAATCTTCTGGACTCCAAGGATTTGGCTCCATATCAGTACAAGCTTCTCCTCAATTTCACCGAATGGTGCAGCATAGTCTACCCCTGTATTAATATTTCCATCAGGGGCAGGCAGGGCATTTCTATCTACCTTGCCATTCGCTGATAAAGGCAGTTTTTCCAACTGTACAAAATATGAAGGGATCATGTAGTCTGGCAGATCTTTGGAGAGATACTCCCTTAATTCCGGTATTGTCAATTCACTTTCTCCAACTATATATGCACAGATGTACTTGTTCCCTTGGGGGTCTTCCCTTGTTGCTGCCACAACTTCTTTTATTGAAGAATGTTTTAGAAGCTGAGCTTCTATTTCTCCAAGCTCTATTCGGTATCCGCGGATCTTAACCTGATGGTCTATTCTGCCCAGGAATTCGATATTCCCGTCAGGCAGCCATCTTCCCAGGTCTCCTGTTTTGTACAGCCTTATCCCCTTTTCTTCTCTGAAAGGATCTTCAAGGAATACATGGGCTGTTTTTTCAGGGTCATTTAAATAACCCCTTCCTACACCTGTTCCAGAGACGCAGATCTCTCCTTTTACTCCGATAGGGCACAGGTTCATGTTTTTATCTGTTATATATAGATTCATATTTTGTATAGGCTTGCCTACAGGAATGTTCTCTCCTTCATGAGCAGCTTCCATAGTATATAGAGTAATATCGTCCGCTGCCTCTGCAGGTCCGTAGGCATTAACTACTTTAGTATTTGGACATAGGTCAAACCATTTCCTTACTATGCCGGATTTTACGGTTTCTCCCGTTATCAGCAAGTAATGAAGTTTTTCCGGTTTATTCCCTGTATTTTCCACATACTCAAGCATTAAAGCAAGGTATGAAGGTACCACCTCAAGGACCGTTATGCCATCTTCTATGATCCGATTCGTAAACCTTGCAACATCCTTTACTATTTCATCTGGATAGATGATAATTTGAGCTCCTATGGTTAGGGCTGCAAAGAACTGCCATACAGATACATCAAAGTATTGAGGCGAGTTCTGGGATATTATGCTGTTGTTAGTTATACAAAGTTCCTTTATTTCCGCATGGATGTGGTTTATCATGCCAAGATGCTCTATCATAGCTCCCTTTGGTACACCAGTTGAACCAGATGTATATATAACATAGGCCAAACTATTTATGTCTATATCTAGATCTAGGTTTTCGCCACTTTCAGCCTCAATCTCTTTTTCACACTGGTCAAGGTATATAATTCGGCCTTTATAGTTCTCACTAAGCTGCTGGGTCACATAATCTGATAAGGTCAACACATAGGCAGCTTTAGATTCCTTAAATATATCAAGCACCCTTTGTGTAGGGTATTTTGGATTTACAGGTATGTAAGCCCCCCCTGCTTTCCATATACCAAGTACCGATTCTACAAATAAGGGTCCCCTCTCCAGCATGACAACTACGGCTTCTTCTCTACCAGTGCCAGCCTTTAGCATGTACCTTGCTATCCTGTTTGCCCTTTGGTTGATCTGGCCATATGTAAATCTACGGCCTTCATACGCTACTGCTATATTGTCTGGACGTACTTTCGTCTGCTGCTCAAACAGGTGGTGTACCGTCAGGTGATGTTCAAATTCAACCTTCGTATCGTTAAAGCCGTATATTATTCGCTCCTTTTCTTCTTGGGATAACATATTGATTTCTGATAGTTTTTTTTCAGGGTTTGAGGTTATCTCTTCAAGGATATTAAAGTAATGCTGAACAAGCCTTTCTACCGTCTCCTTCTTAAACAGACGTGTAGCATATTCCATCCATAATATTATATTATGACCATCTGGTATCAACTGGAATGTTAGGTCAAATTTTGATGTTTTACTTTCAACCGGATATTTGGAATACTTTAATTCACCACGATGTTCCATAATATGCTCATCAGAAGGAACAATATTAAACATAACAGTAAATAAAGGATTTCTGCTTGAATCTCTCTTTACGTTAAGTTTTGTCACAAACTGATCAAACCTGTATTCCTGATTTTCATATGCTTCTAAGGAGCTTTCTTTTACTTCTTCCAAGAACTCAGTAAAGGCCTTATTTCCCTCTGGGAAATTCCTTAATGCCAGGGTATTTATAAACATCCCCAGTATTCTTTCAGTATCAAAATGAGTTCTTGCCGCTATAGGAGTACCAATAATTATGTCTTCCTGTCCTGAGTATTTATACATTAGTGTATTTAATGCCGCAAGAAGTATCATATACACGGTGGCTCCTGTTTGGGAGGAAAGTACATTTAATTTATCCATCAAATGACTGTCTAAATCAAATAGCAACCTATTTCCTTCAAAGCTTTGAAGGACAGGCCTAGGATAATCTGTAGGCATATCAAGGATAGGAATTTCACCCTTGAACCTATTAAGCCAGTATTCTTCCTGCTTTTTGTAAACCTCAGTGCTAAACAAGCCATTCTGCCACTGGGCAAAATCCTTATATTGCACCTCCATTGCCGGAAGGCTTTCACCACTTAATATAGAAACTATTTCATCAAAAGTCCTGATTATTGAAGTTCCATCCGAGACTATATGGTGTACATCAAGCAAAAGTATTTGCCTGCTAGCATGGATTTCTATAAGACCTACTCTTATTAAGGGTGCTTTGCTTAAATCGAACGGTCTTACAAATTCATCGATTATTTTCTCTACTCCGTCTTCCTCAGACTCAAAATATTCTATAGTAAAATCAACTTCATCTTGTATCCTTTGCACAAGCTCCCCATCAATCATCTCAAAGGATGTCCTAAATGCTTCATGCCTTTGTATCAATGTTTTTAATGCTTCCCCAAGGGCAACCCTTTCAATCCCACCTTCAAATAAAATTCCCACAGGTATGTTATACCCAATGTTGTTACCCTCAAGATTATTAATGATATACATCATCTTTTGTGCAGATGAGGTTTCATAGTACTCTTTTTCAGAAACTTTAGGTATTCTTTCAAGCTCAGCCTTACCCATATTTAGGGAATCCTGTTCTGAAATCTTTCCCGATCCGTATAGCTTTGATATCATTTGCTCGGAAAGATCGTATATGCTGGAACCCTTAAGAAGTTCTACTATGGAAACAGGCGTTTTAAAGGCAACCTCCATCCTGTTTTTTATTTCGGTGGCCATTAATGAATCCATCCCAAAAACAGTTAGTGGTTGTTTGGTACTTAGATCCTCAGGATTATAACGCAAAACCTTCGCTACTATTGTTTTAATATGCATTTCAACGATATTCTGCCTGCTCTGTATTGGAGATGAAATAATATCCTCCAGGATATCAACATCCACCTTTGATTTATTTATATTCTCTTGTTGTCCTGACTCATCTTGCAAAAGAGTTTTAAGCACATGTGGAGAACTCATGGGTGAGAACCATTTTTCCCCAAACGTTTGCCACGAGAGTATAGGTAGAACCACAGACTGTGCAACAGCTTCTCCAACAAGGTGCTCCATAGCCCTAATTCCCTTTTCTACCGTTACAGATTCTATGGATTTTTGTATATAATACTCCGGATCACGTTCCATAAACCTTGCAGCCATTCCAACCTCTGACCATGGTCCCCAATTGATACTCAGTGCAGGAAGTCCTCTCGATAAACGGTAATGTGCAAGTGAGTCCAAAAAGGCATTCCCAGTTGCATATGCTCCCTGGCCTGGTGAACCAAATACAGAAGCAACTGAAGAAAATAAAATAAAGAAGTCAATAGGCCGCCCCTCTGTCATACGGTGAAGGTTCCATGCACCATTTACCTTAGGCGAAAGGACCCTATAAAAAGTCTCATCTTTACTAACCTCAAGAAATTGATCATCCGTAATACCAGCAGAATGTACAACACCTCGAATAGGAGGCCTTTCTTCCTTATCAAAATCTTTAAAAAATCCAGCAAGCTTTTCCTCATCAGTTACATCCACTGATCCAATATATACTGTTGCCCCCTGGGACTCCAGCTTACGAACAAACTCAATCCTCTCTGCAAGGCTGATGCCTGGCTCTACATTGTTCCATTCAGAACGTTTTGGAAATTCTCCGCGTCCAAGCAGTACCAGATGTCTTGCTCCCTTGGCAACCATCCACTGGGCTGTAATCATACCTATGCCACCAAAAGCACCTGTAATAACATAACTTCCATCGGGGCGAAGATGTACGGGTACTTGATGCTGCATATCAATCCGCAGTTTATCGATTCTTGCTGCAAGTCTATTCCCATTACGGAAAGCAATTTGGTTCTCTCCATTACCTAAGACTTCTTTTAACAGCATTTCCATTTCACCCGCATTGGCCTCTATGTCAAGGTCTACAAGGCCTCCCCAATTTGAAGGCAACTCATGGTAACCTATGACGGTGCCAAGGCCCCATACCAACGACTGTAAGAATGCAGAATTTGGAGTAGCCCTGTTGATCATTTGGGCTCCTCTTGTAATAACCCACAGCTTAAAATTTAATCCCAGATTTGTGGTTGCTTGTACCAGGTGTTTTAATACAAACAGGTTTTCAAAACAAGCTTTTTCTATAGCTGTATTGCTAACTTCCTGGATCTCAAGGATATTGAGGCTCCACATATATACAATACCTGTTAGCTTCGTTTTAATTTTTGAGAATTCATCAAACAACGCTCTAAGATCCTCAATGCTTCGAGGGTTTATATATATCTCACGCTCTTCATACTGCCAACCAAAATTCTCACCAGGATATACCATAAAGCATTCTTCTCCCCTTTTTTCAAGGAGATTTGCCAGTTCTTTTCCTGCTGCTTTATGATCCACAAAAATAAGCCATGCTCCAGAGTTAGCAGCAGCTGTGCGGGTATCAACTTCTTCACTTTTTAGAAGCTCCCAGTTTATCTCATAAAGATAATCCTTAACTCTTCCAGCATCAGACCCTCCACTATTTCCAAGTTCCTTAGTTCTTATGCCCAGTATTTCGGCGATTAGATTTCCGTCCTCACTATATAGACGGATGTTGGCGTTAAAATTATTATCTTTCCTATCTACCATCTGCGTATGACAAAGCATGACAGGCTCCGGCCTTCCATAAAGCTGCACCCTGTCTATTCCTACAGGTAGGAATGATTGGCCTTCGTTATTTTCATCTTCATTAAGTGGTGCAACTGCCGCAATGGTAACCTGGAAACAGGCGTCCAATACCGCCGGGTGAAGACCGTAGATAGAGCTATCAATCTCCAGTATTTTAGGGATCTCGATCCTGCCAAGAGCTTCGTTATCACCTTTCCATATCTTGTCTATACCTTGGAAATAAGGACCATAATGGAAACCCATTTGATAGAAGGTTTTATAACATACTTCTTTTCCGTATTCTTTGGTACAATTGCCAAGTATTTGAATCAACTCATCTTTAGCAGTGATCTTTATGTTTTGCCGTTTTCTTATTGTGCCGGATGCATTGCATGTCCAAGTCTTATCTTGTCCCGGTATCCTGCTTGAAATCTCGAATTTTGCGGTTTTTGGATCCAAAACCACCTGCACCACAGGTGATACTCCTTGATTTAAAAATAAAGCATTTTCAAACTTTATATCTTCAACTGTATAAAAACCCTCTCCAAAATAGCTTCTGGCACAAGCCATTCCCAGCTCTACATACCCTGCTCCGGGGAAAACTTCTATACCTTGTATTTTATGATCAGAAAGATACGTCATATAGGTAGTATTAAGTTCAATCTCCCATATAGGGCTGGAAGTTTTCAAACGGCGTCCTAAAAACTTGTGCTTATTTTTTCCCTGCCTAAATTCACTTGATTCCTGCGTTTCCATCCAGTATTTATCCCATTGCCATGGATAAAGAGGGAGACTTACAAACTCACCTTGGTACCGGTAAATCTTGTTCCAATCTATAGGGTATCCCAGTGCATATAGATTCCCTAAGTTCTCCAGTATTGAAACCTGTTCGTTTTCATTTCTTTTTATAGAGAACAACTTCTTACCTTCAACGTTTTTAGCTGACAGACAATCAGAAATAGAAGCTGCTAAAACAGGGTGAGGGCCCACCTCAATAAATAAGTTATAATTCAACGAAATCATTTCATACATTGCTGCTTCAAAACGTACCGGCTCTCTTACATTTTTATACCAGTAATGTCCATCACACTCTGTACCCGTCAGCATTTTCCCTGTAACCGTGGAATATATCGGTATCCCGGCAGGCTGGGACTTTATTCCTTTTAATGCCTCCAATAGCTCCTGCTCATATGGTTCCATTTGGTAACTGTGATACGCTACATTGACCTTTAAAAGCCGCGCAAAAACCCCCTTATCCTGCAACTGTTTTTGGATCTGCTCAAGGGCATCAGGATCACCTGACAAAGTTACCAAATTTGGGCTATTGACTGCTGCCATTGAAACACCTTTTATGTTCTCATCCAGCAGGGCCACAACTTCTTTTTCTGGTAAACCTACCGCCAGCATTGTGCCCTTGTTTACTGCTTTTTGCTGTGCACGGCTTCTGTGAATACTTACCAACATGGCATCTTCAAGGCTGTAAATTCCTGCAACATATGTAGAAGCCACTTCTCCAACACTGTGTCCTACCACCGCATGGGGTATAATACCCAAGGATTTCCATACTTCAGTCAAACCCACCTGAACAGCAAAATTGGCAGGTTGAGCAAACTGGGGCTGGTCCAGACGTGAATTCTCCTCATCGGCGAGAAGTTCCTCCAGTAGAGACCATCCAGCATACTGACGTGTAAGTTTATCGCATTTTTCTATCATATTTCTAAACACAGGGTCTTTTTCAAGGAGCTGTCTGCCCATAGCCCACCATATGGGCCCCATACCTGTATATACAAAAACAGCTTTATTGTACTTTCCTGCCTCAACATTTCCCGCAGACATCCCCTGGCGTGCTTGTCCTTTAATATACGCTTCCAGGTTTCCTGCAAGTTCTTCCTTTGAAGATGCCGAAACCGCTAGTCTATAGTCATGATGGGTGCGCTTTTTGCTCATCATGCTTCCAATATCATATAAAGAAATACTTTCTCCACTTCCATTAATAAAATCAACATACTTTTGCGCATAGTTTTTTAGCGCCTTTTCTGAGCGCGCAGATATGGGAATCATATATGGCCATCCGGTATTTACATTAACTTCAGGAGTACCCTCTTTTTGGAGATCTGTAGCTTCCTCCAAGAGGATATGGGCATTTGTTCCTCCAAAACCGAATGAATTTATGCCAACCAATGCGGGTTGCGGCAAAGGCTCCAGGGTCTGAGGAATTCGTATACATAAATCGTCAAAGGGAATTTTAGGGTTTGGATTCTTAAAGTGCAGATGTGGAGGTATTTGCTTATGCTTTATGATTAGTGAAGCTTTTATCAGTGCGGCAACTCCTGCAGCGGCCTCAAGGTGGGCAATGTTTGTCTTAACAGATCCGACAATACACTTTTTATCTTTTGGCCTGTCTGTTGAAACCACTCGTGCTATTGCATTAGCCTCAATAGGGTCTCCAACCGGAGTGCCGGTGCCGTGAGCTTCAATATATGTTATATCTGAAGGTGATATTCCTGCCTTTTTGTATACCTCCTTCATTAAGTTTTCCTGAGCCTGCCCGTTTGGAACAGTAATCCCGTCTGTGTGGCCGTCCTGGTTTACACCCGATCCACTTATTACGGCATAAATCCTATCTCCGTCTTCGATAGCATCTGACAGGCGTTTTAAAACCACAACGCCGGCTCCTTCCCCTCTTGCATAACCGTTTGCACTGGAATCGAAAGTTTTGCACCGTCCATCGGGAGATAAAAAACCACCCTTACTTTCCGCTATGGTATACTCAGGTGTAGCTATAACACTTACTCCGCCTGCTATTGCGAGATTACATTCATTATTCAATAAACTCCCGCATGCAAGGTGTGTTGCAACCAAAGAGCCCGAACACGCTGTATCTACAGACAAACTTGGACCTCTGAAATCATATATATATGAAATCCTGTTGGACAACATTGTCATCATCATACCCGTTGCCGAATGTGTATCTAAACTTTCAACCGATTCGTTTTTAAATTGTATTGCTTGATAGTCAAGGGTGAAGCCCGCTACAAAGACACCGGTATTGGTTCCTGCTAGCTTGGCCGGATCCAAGCCTCCATCTTCCATTGCTTCCCATGATGTCTCCAGCATCAGTCTTTGCTGTGGATCAAGAAAGGCCGCTTCCCTTGGAGAAATACCAAAAAACAAAGGGTCAAACTCATCTATTTTATCTAAAAATCCACCATGACAGGTGTAATGCTTGCCTGGCTTTGATTTGTCAGGATCATAAAACTTTTCTAAATCCCAGCGGCCTTCGGGTAAATCGGAAGTCATATCTTTTCCCGCAGTCAATGCTTCCCAGAACTCCTCAGGCCCCCTTATTCCTCCTGGCAAACGGCATCCTATTCCTATAATGGCGATTTTATCCATAACTTTCGACCTCCAATACTTTATTTATATTCTCTTGAATAGCTTGTCTGATAATCAACTTTACCAGCCACAGAAACTGTGATTTTATGTGGCCTCTCACAGTAATCCAAGACAGAAAGGTCAGTTTCAGTTAATACCCAATGATCATATTGAAGGGAATTATAAAGTCTGACCTCCCTACCAAGCCTCTTACTAAAAACATAAAATCTATTTCTCCCCATCTCATTCTCTATCTTTCGGACTGGTGAGTACATAATATGCATTTCCTCCAATATTTTGTAGAGTTTGACATAGTTCTATATATTCGATCTTTGATTAAACACTCCTTTGTTGAAAAAACACCTTTTCTGTCGAATTCTAAAAAAGTATCGAACGGATTTTTTCATGTAAACGTTTGTTGGAAAAGCGTTATTCATCTTCTAAAGTTTGTTTCTGAACAGATAAGCATAGCTGTATCAGTAATGCTATTGCATAAAACTTTTACTTCTCCAGTCAAGTAGGTAACTTAGTGTCATTTCCCAGTCAAGTAGGCAACTTTGTGTCACGAAATAATGACACAAAGTTGCCTACTAAAAACAGAAAAATCCTTATAAAATAAGGGTTTCTTTGGTAGGTAACTTTGTGTCGATGTACAGTTGTCCGTTGAAGTTAACTTTATTGCATTAGTGAACTTAAGATTATTGCATAAGTAAAAATGAAGATAAAGTTGTGGCATAAATCATATCATCCATCCTTTATGCAATAACTTTATCTTCAATAATCATCTACTGAATTACAATTGAACTTAGAGTTAATGCATAAAAAAATCTAAATCCATTTTATTAACCGCTGTCTTCAGATCGTCATCTGATAAATGTGTATATATCATCGTTGTCTGTACTGATAAATGACCTAGTTGATCCTTCAGTTTTGGAACATCATTGTTAGCCTTATGATATCTAGTTGCAAGTCTCAAAGCATGCACATTTAAAGACTGTTTACCATAAAGATTAGCATATTTTTGAATTAACTTTTCTATGGATCTTTGAGTAAGTCTTCGTGTGCCTCCTTTTCTTCCAGCCGGGCATGAAGATCATGTGCTCGCTCTCCCACTCGACGTCACTAATCCAGAACAGATCCGAAATGCGGTTGACCATACGATTGAGAAGTTTAAACGTATTGATGTGCTCGTGAACAATGCAGGTATCGGATATTTTAGCTCTGTTGAGGAAAGCGTAGAAGAAGAAACGCGTAAGATGTTCGAAATTAACTTCTGGGGACTCATGCATATTACGAATACTGTACTTCCCTACATGCGCTCACAAAAAAGTGGTCACATTATAAACTTCTCGTCCATTGGCGGTCTAACTTCCTTCCCAACTCTCGGGTATTATCACGCAACAAAATACGCCGTTGAAGGTATTTCCGAAAGTCTTGCGCAAGAACTGGCTCCTTTTAATATTTATGTGACTTTAATGGAGCCAAGCAGTTTTCGTACAGATTGGGGTGGCCGTTCTTCTGCCAAGACTGAGACAAGCATACCTGAGCTTAAAGAATCTATTGTCGGCCATATGCTGCAAGGTATTCAACTTGGTGCTGGTCAAGAAGCTGGAGATCCTGTAAAGGCTGCTGAAGCGGTTATTAAAGTCGTGGAAACAACGGAACCTCCACTTCGTTTGTTGCTTGGTTAACAAGCCTATGATGCGGCAACCTATAAATTTAACAACATGCTTGCCAGCATAGAACAATGGAAAGAAACAACGATAAACGCAGATTACAAATAATAAAATCACATATTGGCAGGATAGCTAATGTATTGTTTCTGCTGCCCTTTTCTGTATATCCACATCTCATCCTTCATTTAGAGCCAGCTAAATAAATCAAGTTTGCAGCATCCTGTTAAATTTTTAACAAGATGCTGCAGTAACTAATTTACATTCGTGATAATTTTTCCTTTATCTCTTTCCATGTGGCTGTGTACTGGTTCTTTAACACGGTATCATCGATATTTGTGATTGATCCCTTAATAAAATGATTCAATCCATCCAGAGAATGATTTTCTGCCCATTGATTTAATTCCTCTACGACTTCCTGCTGATAAATGACAAGGGAGCCATAAACAGTATCATCAATTCCTTGATGAGCAGGTAATTGTGTACTCTCTCCCTGAAAACGATCCAAAAGCAGAAGAAGCTTTCCAGGTAGCAGCATTTCTGTTTCTGCCAAGCTACGGGAGAGCATATCTCTGAGATACGGAATATCATCGGTTACACCTGTTCCGGATGTCGCTCGGTGGCTCCCGTAAGATTCTACAGTTCCATCGTCGTAAATGTTCAGGTTGAACGGTTTCTTACTGTCATAAGGAAGTATGCTGTCTTTATCCGGGTCAGTAATAATAATGTGCACTGTTCTTGTGAGGTCTGAAGGCAGTTCTTCTTCCAAAGTATGTCCGAGAACTCCCGGATAGCTGTTATTCAGTCTTGTCGAAAACCCCTCCGGCATTGAACTTCCGTTTTCTTCATAGGTGAATCGTCTTGAAATCTGATCGACTGGAACCAAAACATCAGACGTAACATGATTGATGACCAGAGGACTACTAAAATGATTTGCCAGTGCAACCGGGGAGAATGCTTCCCATCTTGCGATGTCTTCTTTATCCGGAAAATTATCTAAGATCGGCTCAAACATACCAGATACCATACCTAGAAACGGAATCGGTAAGTCCATCATCGTTTTCAGCATTTCTTTCGCCGTTATCTCCGCAGTGATCATTTTAAACAATCCTTTAAGCATAACCCAGCCCATCTTGTTGTTGTTCAATTGGTTTCCTTCGGGAAAATACTGATAAAAATTAAAGTACACATTAGCAATCGGTGAATTCGCGATCGAAGCATTAATCCCCATTTGCAAAGCGTTAAGCATCAGTGTCGTGTATCCACCTGCGCTGCCCCCAACGAGGGCGATTCTTTGATGATCGACTTCTTCCATATGACGAAGCGTATATAAGGCGGCATTATTGAAAACCAGATCATCATCGGTCAGCTGACCGTTGTATTTATTATCAAATTTCGTCGGTGAAGCAACCATCCACCCTTCAGCTAGATACTTGCGCAATTCCACAGCATCCTCGGTCATTTCATAGTGAGGAATATAGATGACGGGGATCGGCTGCTCCGCATCCTTCGGAATATAGAGCCTCATTTGTCGGGTGTCCACTATATTGTCCTTGCTGATGTATTTTATATCAATGGTTCTCTGCTCAATATTTTCAAGAGGATGAAGTCCTTCTTGGGATTGCGCCTGTTGTGCAAATATCTTATCAATATCTAGTTCACTGCTATCAACTTTTGGAGGGAATAACATATTTTTAATTCTCAGTCCCACGATCAAAAGAATGAATATCAATATACACATGCCTATTATTTTAATCATTTTTCTCATTGAATTCTCCTTGATATTTGTTGAGGATGTCTACTGTCTTGTGTCTTATTTTCCTTGAAGTAATATACCTGATCTGAATAAACTGAAAATAAACTGATATGATGATGCCTATAACCAAATAAAACACAAACGGATATTTTTAACTTAATATTTCTGTTCTGTAGCAATCTTACGAAGTAATTCCAACTCAACTAAAAAAGGACTGGAATCCAGTCCTTTATCAGGTATATAACATTGTTGTAATTGTATATAAAAATAATTCATTGACTTCTAATAACATCCTGCCAGTTCGCATTTTCAAGTAACTCTGCATCGTCACCAAAGAATGCGTTACCCGCTTGTACATCACCTTTCAGCCAATACATAAACCAGGCTGTCATATATCCGTCTGCATGGTTCACCATATCGCTGTGGTCAGTGTTTACGCGCCTAGCCATAACTTTGGTTACCGTATCGGGAATATTGGAATAATTCGTATTAAGTGACCAAAGCGGAGTAATTCCTTGCCCTTCTGTAGCCGTTATGTCTTCTGCAGTTCCCGCATCAAAATCTCCCGTACCAGCAACCATGAAGTAAGGGATTTTGATCTTGGATACGTCGTAACTCCAATCGGTTCCCAATTGGCTTTGCTGTCCCCAGAAGCTTGAAGTGGCGCTTGCCGTAAACATAGCTTTGTAGAAATCACCGTTCTCCTGATTGGTTACGGCATTTATTGTTCCCACGCCTCCCTGCGAATGTCCGCCGATCCCAATGTTATCAACATCAATTTTCCCATAAAAATCGCTCTCCCTATCCTCATTCAGCTTTAGCATAAAGTCAAGGCTTGCAGACGATGAAGCTCCCGTTCGAGAATTCAAGTCCTCATTGCCAACAACAATAAACCCCCATGATGCAAGATGTTTAAAAACAGATTTATATTTTGATGCCGGGGTTCCCGTCCCGTTTGCCAATACAACGAGAGGATATGCAGATGAACGATCTTTCATTTCGGACGGATACCAAATTTCATATTTTTTATAGGTATCATTTTCTGCATCGAATTCTACAGAAGAAACCTCATTTGGTCCAAGAGCTGTATATTGTGCCTCTATTGGCTTATCAGTCTTTACAAACTTATAATAATTATCAAAGCGGTATGACTGAAATGCAAACAACGCTATAACTGCCAGAATAATTACAATAACTATGATAAACACAACTAACAATATCCTTTTTAATATTTTCACTATTTCCTCCTGAGTATGATGATAGTTTTTTCGTGTAACAAATGTATCATCAGATAATAGTTGAATCAATAAACCAAGACAAAACGATACATAAAGCATTAAATGTAACATGCTGATAAAAAAAACAGCAAACACCATTAATTAATGTCTGCTGTTTTACACCTTTACTAACATTAAGCTAATATGAAATAAACTATACAACATCGGGTGCATAATTATATACCGGCAAATTATCTGGCAATCGTTTTGCCTTCAAATACGGCATTATCTTCAGTATTCATCCCCTTAATGTCTTAGAAGAAACAATATAAAATATGTCATTATAACAAACATAGAGGGTTCTGCGCCTCTCTCGAAGACACTTCTCCAGATTTGCGCGGGTCAGCGGATAGGCTGCCGTCTCATTGTTCAAAGCGTTCATCAAACCTTCATGGTTTTCCTGCCGCCAGGCATCATGATGTCATTGCCCGTTCGCTGACCACGCTATTGGAATTGAAGCGGTTGGTTTCCTGGTTGTTGCAGACAAAATGCTTGACCGTGGCACCGCAGCCCGGATGTTTCTGGGCTCCCAAGATGATACCAACCGCCAATTTGCCGCTGATAAGAGGATCCTCCGAGAAATACTCAAAGTTCCTGCCACAGAGTGGATTGCGATGGATGTTCATCGCCGGTGCCAGCCACAGGTGCACGCCTAACCGTTTCATCTCCTCCCCCACAATGTCGCCGCACTCCTGGCAAACCGCCGGGTTCCAGCTCTGGGCAAGGGCCGTGCCTACGGGAATGGCCGTACTTCTGCTCGCGGATCTCACCATTGCGATTCTGGCCTGCCGCAGCGGGGTAGATGCCCAGCAGAATATTCAGCAGCGCCTCCGGCAAACACCTAATTTTACAATCAAATGAAAATATTAGATATTCAGAACATCCGGGGGTTTGATGAATTGTACTTCGCTGGACATATATTACCATGAGTATATAAACTGAAAATAAACAAAAGCGTCGTGCTCGTTGTTCACTTCAAGCAGTACATTGTGATAGAATGCCAGTTCAGTTACTAAAGAGTAACGGAAAGGATTGAGGGGAATGTTTCAAATTCTCGTTGTAGAAGACGATAAAAATACGGCCAAATTAATGAAAACTATCATTGGGTCTGCAGGATACGAGGTGTTTTTGACGGAGAATGGCATCGTGGCATTAGAATTATTAGACAAGCAGCATATTGATTTAATTGTTCTTGATATCATGATGCCTCAAATGGATGGATTCGAGTTGACTCAAACGATCCGCGAGAGCAAAAATGATATTCCTATTCTGATGGTTAGTGCCAAACATTTACCGGCAGACAAACGTAAAGGCTTTATGGCAGGAACAGACGATTACATGGTCAAACCTGTGGACGAAGACGAAATGCTACTTCGGATTAAGGCTTTGCTTCGGCGAGCCAAGATCCAGAATGAACGGAAGCTTCAAATAGGAAAAATCACGTTGCAATACGATGAATTATCGGTGTCAAGAGAGAATGAAGTGCAGACACTGCCGCAGAAGGAATTTTATTTATTGTACAAATTGCTGTCGTACCCAGATAAAATTTTCACCCGCATTCAGCTAATGGATGAAATTTGGGGCATGGACTCTGAAACAAGTGATATCACGTTAAATGTTCACATCAACCGTTTAAGAAAGCGATTTGGCGATTATCCGGAATTTGAAATCATATCCATCCGAGGAATTGGCTATAAGGCGGTAAAACATAGTGAGTAGAAGGATAATAAACTTTATCAGAGAGAGATCTTTACGTGGATTTGGACTAACTTTTATGTTTACGTTCATTGTGTTGTTTATTTTGCTCATATCCATTTTTCTTTCGTTGGTCATTGTCGTGTTTTTCGTGTATATCGGACTCTACACTTCCCCTCCAGCCGAAGATCCAAATTCAGGAGGTGGCTTAGTGCTTGTTACATATTTTGTAACAGTGAGTATTCTGGTCAGTATCCTTGCATCGTTGATATTTAGCCGAATCCCGCTCTCTCCCATTCGAAAAGTCATACATGCTTCTGAAGAGCTGGCCAAAGGGAATTTTTCCGTCCGTATTCACCTTAAGGGGCCAAAAGAGTTAAGAAAGTTGAACAGAAGTTTTAATCACATGGCTGAAGAACTCGGTAGTCTTGAAATGCTGCGGTCCGATTTTATTAATAATTTTTCGCATGAATTTAAAACACCGATCGTTTCCTTACGAGGGTACGCGAAAGTTTTGAAAAGAAAAAACTTATCAGATGAGGAACGCAATGAGTATTTGGATATCATCATCAATGAATCGGAACGTTTGGCAGAACTTGCCACAAATGTGCTTCAGTTATCCAAGATCGAAAGCCAAGCCATCATCACTGAGAAAACGACTTTTAACTTAACCGAACACATCCGAACGGTTATTGTATTGTTGGAGCCGAAATGGTCGGCGAAAAATATAAGCTTTCAGTTTGATTCGTCTGAACTGATGGTTACTGCAAATGAAGATATGCTTAGTCAAGTTTGGATCAATCTTCTGGACAATGCCATTAAGTATTCGCCTTCGAATTCCGAGATCACAATCGATATGAATACGAAGATTCAACATGTTAGTATATCTATTCACAACAACGGTCCAGGGATTGATGCCTATCAGCAAAAACACATATTTGATAAATTCTATCAAGGAGATCCTTCTCACGCCTCCCCTGGCAATGGATTGGGTTTAAGTATTGCGCAAAAGATTGTTATGCTGCATGGTGGGGCGATCCGGGTTGTAAGCTCAGATGACACAGGTACAACTTTTGAAGTGATTCTTCCTTCACCCTAGAAATAATCCCATTTTCTCAGCATCTAAATTGAGAAAATGGGATTATTCACTTCTGGAAAATGTCCAAATCCCAACAACCTCAGGAGATTAATTTTTATTTAAATCACGATTTTTCAGAAGTAAAGTCATCTCTTCTGAAGTTTCCTGCATACCTCTAGCAAACCATTCTTCAATCCATCCGAACAATCCGTATGAAAAATAAGCTGCTACATAAGCACCGAAGTTTGGATATTCTGGTTTTGGTCCGAATAGTTCTTTGAGTATTTCCTTCAGCAGATAGAACAATTTCCTTTGGCTAAGAAGCAGATAAAAATCTCTATTTTTACTAAAGTGTCCAAACAAACTCCCCAAAAGTTCATCTTCCGATGTACCACCACTATCTTGATATTCCTTATACCAACTGTCTATTAATTTATAAAGATATTCTTTCAGCACATCTTCTTTTTCATCATAATTCCTGTAAAACGAAACGCGACTTACTTGTGCTGTTGAGGTAAGATCACTGATTGAAATCGCCTTAAGTTCTTTCATTTTCAACAAATCAAGAAGTGATTTTGTAATTTGAAGCTTCACATGTGTGTTTTTCAATCTTTTATCTTCCACGTTACATTTTTTCCTTTCTGTATCATTTTCTATCGATTCATTGATTCTGATTTTAACCAATGATACATTTGTTACACAAAAAATGATACGTCTATTTTATGGAGTTCATACAACGGATGTATTCCAGATAAAGGAGAAAATATGATAACAAAAGACCTCTGATCACTCTTGTTAAAATTGTAGTTGAGCCTATTAAGTGACCAATCGATATCAGCTCCCTAGCTTATAGTTCGGTATGTTGTAAAAAGGCCCAAATTCCGGCACGGAAAAAAGTTCGAACATTAGGATAAAACAACTCAAGGGGTAACATCACGAAGAAATTGATAAGGAGATTAAGAGATGACACTTTCACAAAAACGCATGGTTATTCTGATTTTAGTTATCATCGTAGCTGCCCTTTTGGGCCGTCTTGCGGTGCGGGCATTTATGAATTTTTTGCTCGGCGGTACACTGTTTGGAGGTAACTTCTTATGAAAAATGAGAGAAAAGGCAGAAAAAAAATGTTGTGGGGATTTATTTATGTTGGTGTTTTTATTCTTGTGTTCGCGGCTTCAGCAATCATCAAAATGACATACAATCCACTGTCTGGAGAGATGCAGGTTCATTGGAATGACACCGTTGGGCATGTATATTCAGATATCGCCTATGACGATAAGGAGCAAAATAAATTTGATCTCTATGTTCCAGCAGATAATACAAAGAAAAGCTATGGTCTTGTCGTATATCTCCATGCAGGAGGTTTCTCAACTGGTGACAAAAGTGATGACGCCAATATGCTGAAATGGCTTACTTCAAAAGGTTATGTCGCCGCTGGTATTAATTATACGCTGCGTAATGAAAATAATCCCGAAGCCAGTGTATATACTATGTCACAGGAAATCAAAAAAAGTATTCCAGTTGTAAAAGCGGAAGCGGAAAAGTTAGGCTACGATCTCGATAGAATGGCGATATCCGGTGGCTCGGCAGGTGGAACTTTGGCGCTATTGTATGCTTACCGTGATGCGGACACCTCTCCTATTCCTGTAAAAATGGTATTTGAGATGGTAGGACCACCGAGCTTTTATCCAGAGGACTGGGCTACCTACGGTTTGGATCAGAATCCAGAGGCAGCAGCAAATTTATTCAGCGTTATGTCTGGTAACACGATTACAACAGATATGATAGGAAAAGCAAGCTATGATGAAGCAGTCAAAGATATTTCACCATTTATGTGGATTGATAAAAATTCTGTACCAACGCTAGCTGCCTATGGAAAATACGATAAGGTTGCTCCGTTCGGAACAGTAAAATATCTGATCAACGCATTGGAAGAAAACAATGTTCCCCATGATTATTTCGAGTTTCCTCATTCGGGGCACGGTCTGCAAAATGACAATAAGCTATATTTAAAATATATAGAAAAGTTGAATGAGTACCTGGAACGATATATGGGGAGTGAATAAGACAGATTAGATCCGCTGTTCTGTTTGAGACAACAAAATGTGCAGATTTAGAGAAGGTACTATTTTTAAAAACTACCTTCTCTACTATCCAAAGTGAAAACGAAAAACTTAAGAATAACCGTCAATCAGCTCTTTCAGATTATACGGCTTCAACATATGTCTGAGCAGGCTTTTCCGCCCGTGTTTATCTCTTCTTGAGTCTTTTGTCATATGAAATGAGAAATCGTACTTCATTATGCTACCTATTCAAGTTAACTACATATGCTTTTTATTTAGATATATAACTAAACTAATCGGTAATCGGTCTATGCTTACATCAGTTTATTTTCAATTTATTCAGATCGGTATACTACTTCAAGGAAACAAGGCAGACAATCCACAAGACCTACGCTAAATTTATAATTTATTGAGAGTTAAGGAGATTTACGTGCATGAAAAAGATGTTGAAAATTACTGGTTGTATTATTTTTATCATTGCAGTACTGATTGCCGCTTTGTTGATTTACTTAGCAAATAATCCTGCCGTACCGAATAATTATACGGAAACAGTCAAAACAGGCGGCGAGTTGGAAGCAAAGTATATAGCTATGGGTGAGCACGAGGTAAGTTATTTTGAAAGTGCCGCTATGATGTCATTTAAGAAATATGAGATTTTTTATCCAGCGGATATATCCGAAATGAATAGATCGCTCCCCGTTGTTGTATTTGTCAACGGAACAGGGATCACAGGCTCTAAATATCAAGCACTGCAAAAACATCTTGCCTCTTGGGGATTTATCACAATTGCCACAGAAGAAGAGTATGCATGGAATGGGTTTTCCGCTGAAATGTCTGTTCGGTATCTTGAGCTTTTGAATGAATACAAAGATAAAATCAATGGTGGGGATAATGTTTTTTATAAGAAGATAGACCTCGACCATATTGGTATTACCGGACATTCACAGGGCGGCATCGGTGTAATAAACGCTATTACAGATCAGAAGCATTCTGACATCTATAAAGCTGCTGTAATGTTAAGTTCCGCGAAGACTGTGATGAGCGAAGCTCTGCAATGGACATCTAATCCTACGCTCATCAAAGCACCAACTATGATTATTGGTTCCACTGGCAACACAGATGAGCAGATTGCACCTCTGGAAAGCCTGCAAAAACTTTATAACGACATCCCCAATAATGTCACAAAAGTGATGGCAAGAAGAAATGATGCCGATCATGGGCAAATGCTTTACTATGCAGACGGATATGTAACCGCATGGTTTATGTACTATCTTAATGGCGATACCGAAGCAGGAAACGCATTCTTCGGAGTGAATGCTGAAATTCTATCTAATGCAAACTTGCAGGATATTAAAAAAAACCATTAAGGGATTTGTGAAAGATTCGTGAGCGGTTTTCCACCCCTTACATTTTCGGGCAATGGTTGATTAAATCAAGCGAACGCTCCAAAGCCACATCGGATACTTGGGCAAAGTCTGTGCCTTTAGGAAAGAACGGTACAGTCTAACTCTCAATTTTCTGCATCGCATATGACCGACCAGATGCTGGAGATTACGAAATTTACTCATTCGCATTAACGATTCCAGCCTACTGATTATCCGCATATGCCATCAATCAACAAAGCAAAGCAGCGATACTTCACTCATGGGAAACATCGCTGCTCTAATGGTTATTTGTAGATAGGTTTAAAGCGTTTTATTCGGAATATGATGTAGGGTAGTTTGTTTATTGACCCTTTAAAGGCTTTGTTTTTAACCTCTGAATAATCTGTCGTTTTCTAAACTTTATATTAGATGCTTCCTCTGCCGAATGGTTATAGGATTTACTAACTCATATTCTCCATTACATACAGGGATAACTCTTTATTATGATCCAAGGGTTATGCCACAGCACACATTTGATAGTTTCGACTGAATTTCTATTCAAAGATCTTTTATAAATATTAATCATCTTACGAATATTCTTATTTTCTTGCCCGATTGGGGAATAGCCGTTTTAAATTGTCTCCCACTGAATAATACTGCCCATTACTTCAATGAAAAAAGCAGCCCCTCTTGAACTGCCCTACTGCTAGTCACTTCAACAATAGGGTGAGTTCATTCATGGGCTACCTTATTTACCCAGTAGCTATTCAGCGTTTTTTAAGAATTCAAGCTCTTTGACAATACCCGGAAATAATTTATCTAGATTGTAAAATGCCAGCAATAAAATTTGCAGGAGAGCCAAGATAATTGGAACGTAGATAAACATGAAATGAATAGACGCTAACGCAGTAGCACTGATTGTAGCTTGTCCACCAGCATATCCTCCCAATGCCAGTCCCCAACCGATAAGTGCCGCTCCCAAACCGCCTCCCGCTTTTGTGCCGAAACTACCCGCACTGTACACCAGTCCTTCGGTGCGCATCCCTGTCTTCCATTCGCCATACTCAATGGTATCTGCCAACATGGCAAAGAAGGTTCCGAGAATAGCGGCATGTCCAAGCGCTTTAATAACGAGTCCCAGACAGACCGCCATCAGACTTGTGGGACTGACGGCAATAACAAGCGACCCGACAATAAGGAGGATACTTCCGATAATGGAGGAATTTCGTTTATCGATCCGCTTGACGATGGGGGGCAATAGCATATAACCAAGCAGGGAAGGAAGCAGTAAGGATATGCCGAGCACTCCAATCAGATTGGCGTCTTTTAACACATAACGTGCGTAGTAAATATTCATACCTGTGCCCAGTGCGTTATTTATAAAATAGACCACAGCAAACCCAAGGATCAATTTCCAATACTTATTACGCATCAGCGCTCCAAAAGCGCGTCCAAACGGAATTGGCTTTTGTACAACAGATGGAGTAACCCTTTCTTTGGTACTGAAGAAGGTAACAAGAAATAAAAAGGTTCCGAGCAAGCCAAATATAATAAAGGTGAAAATCCACCCTTTTTGACCGCCGCCGAATGACTTCACTAACGGGAGGGTGAAATAATTAATTAGCAAGGCACCAATATTCGCCAGACTCATACGAAAAATATTAAGCAGAGAACGCTGGTAAGAATCCTGCGTTATCATGGAATTAAGCACACCATAAGGGACATTAATGCTGGAATAAATAAAGTTCATCAGCAGATAGGTAACGTAAATGTATAGAATAGTGATCGTCATATTTCCACTTGGAACCGTGAACAAGAGAATTCCAGACAATGCAAATGGCCCGGACATCCACAGTAACCAAGGACGTGCCTTCCCGTGTCTGCTCTTTGTTTTATCGATCAAAGCCCCAATCGCGACATCAATAAACGCATCCAGTACGCGTGCAACTAGCATTAAAGTACCAATGACCCCAGCGCTGATCCCGATTACATCTGTGTAAAAGTAGGACAGAAAAGTCATTGCGGCGGCAAACAGCAACTGGCTGGCAAAATCACCGAATCCATAACCAATTTTTTCTTTCAGCGTAATAATTGAACCGGTTTGCACTGAAGCCTCATTTCCCCTTACAACAATATCGCTTGAACTTCTCATGCTCATGCTCCTTTTCCCTTGTTATTCTCTACAATTCAAGGTTACCAAGAAAACGTTTTCTTAATTATCAAAAAAACAAGCTGAAATACCCTGAATCCAGTCGGTTATTGGTAAAAACAACTATGTTCGTCCAAAAAATACTAGAAAACGTTTTCCGGAGTTGATTATACTCTCCTTATAAACCAAGGTCAAGCGCTTTCTTTGCTCTAGAATCTTTGTTAAACTCAATAAACAATTCAATAAACTGATATAATAAATTCAATCCACTTTGAGAACCTATTTTCTAAATAAATACTTGCTTGAAAGTCGGTGTGTACAATGAAAATGACTATAAAAGATGTGGCTCGAATGGCCAACGTCTCCATTTCTACAGTTTCCAGAGTGATCAATAATAGCCAGACGGTCAACAGCGAAATACGCAAACGAGTTCTGGATGTTCTTGAAGCCACTCAATTCCGTCCAAATGCCATAGCACGGACATTGGTAAAGAATAATACATCTTTGATTGGGGTACTTCTGCCCGCGATTAAAAACAACGTTTTTGATGACATGGTTGAAGGCATCAATCAAGTAGCGCATCTATACGGCTTCGATGTCATAATCGCCTTGTCAGGGGGAGACGCGGACTCTGAATTACACTATTACAATATGTTCCGTGAAATGCAGGCGAGCGGAATTATTATATCGGTAAGCGGAATCCGGGATGCGCTATTCGCGCTCATTAAAGCGGCGGGAATTCCCTGCATCCTTGTCGGACGGGATTTCCGAGACCAAACCATTCCTTCCGTGCATGTTGACAACATAACGGCTGCTTTTGAAGCGGTAACTTATCTAATACAGCAGGGTCATCAGGATATCGCGATGCTGCAGGGACCAGCGGGGGATATTTCAGTGAGCAATCAGCGTTTTTTGGGCTATGAACAGGCATTGAAGGCCGCTCACCTGCCAGTACGCCCCGAACGTGTGTTGGAAAGCGGCTTTTCAGTTGAAGATGGCATAACCTCTATGAGAAAACTTTATCATTCAGGCCCACTGCCTAGTGCGGTGTTCTGCGCAACGGACCGAGTTGCCATAGGCGCTATGAACTTTCTGGCCGAAAATGGGGTGAAAATACCTGAACAGGTCTCTTTCTTCGGATTTGACGACATTGACATGGCTACAATAATCCGGCCTAAATTGTCAACTGTCCGATATTCAGCATCCGAACTTGGCATGGTCGCCGCCCGCAATCTCATTAAGCTTATTAGAGGAGAAGAATTGGCGGCTGTCCACTGGTCCATATCTCATCAGTTAGAAATTCGGGACAGCAGTACAAAACTTGGAGTATCCTAACCTTTGATGCTCCTACGGGTTGCGGGAAATGCTTAACCGGCAGGGGTGGTCTTTTCAGCGAATCCAACGCCGAATAATGGAAACGTTCTCTTGCAGACTTTTTCGCAAAAGGGCATGATTGGGGATACGCAGAAACCAGGCTCGGTTTAAAATTGGCTATCATGTAGATGAGCATTTCCGGGGAAAGTCGCTATTGCCAGACTCGCTCGTATTCAATTTTCTTTTCGATAGCAGTCAGATTAACTATCAATAAGAAAAGGTTGCTTTCTAAGTCAATACAAGGACTCAGAAAGCAACCTTTTCTTCGAGTTATTAAGCTTGCCAAATATCTTTCAATTTCCAGTATGTCAACTCATTTACTAGAGCCTCTCCGCCCTCCGTTACGAGTTCTATGCCTAGCAGTTTTTCACTCGAATAGATGCGACTTGTCATCGTAGCTTGCCCTTCATTAGCAAATATTTCAATGGATGAGCGATCCAGATATACATGTAACGTCATCTGCCCCTCTGCACTTAAGGCTGTTTGACGTACTCCATCCGTCTTTTTGCCTGATTTAGAACAATCAAGCATAAGTTTCTGACCCGGGATAGAATAAGTGATAACCGTTTCCTCCTCACCTGTACCGCGAAGCTTCAAGCCTACCAGATCTGCACTTGACTTCGTCAGGTCGAACACGACCTTCACTTCAAGCAGATCCGCTTCAACTTCCGTCAAGTAACTTCCAGAAATAGCGCAATATTGGTGCAAAACATGTTCGCTTTGACGAAGCAACTTCATTTCCTCTACTGGGTTCATCAGCAATTTATTATTGGCACCCAGCGTAATTACACGTGGGATCGTCAATGCTCCGGACCAGCCGTCTGCTTTCGTCGGCATATCCGATTCCCACATATCCATCCAACCAATCGCAATGCGGCGACCTTGATCATCTAGAAAAGTTTGAACCGCATAGAAGTCATGACCATTATCCAACTCGATGAACTCTCCATGTTTATATTCATTACTATCATAATTATATTCGCCAACATAATATCCCGTCTGGAACAAATTATTGTACTTATCTCCTTGCGCATCAATACCTTGCGGGGAGAACATAAATATATGCTTACCGTTCAGTTCAAAAAAATCAGGGCACTCCCACATGAAGCCCATATTCTTATCTCCCTGCAGAAGCACACCATGATAGGTCCAAGTTCTAAGATCAGGAGATGTATATAGAATAACACGCGGCAGATCTTCTTTCGTGCTGTTACCTAGGATCATGTACCATGTATCCTCATGCTTCCATACCTTCGGATCACGGAAATGCTGTGAGCTATCTGTTGGAGGTTCAGCGATTACGGGATTCTGCCCTAGTTTTGTAAAATGAATGCCATCTGTGCTTACTGCCACATTTTGATTTTGGAAAAAGATATTGTTTGGTTGATCAATATAGTGATGGCCAGTATAGATCAATGTCAGTTCGCCGTTATTATCTACTGCGCTTCCTGAGAAGCAGCCATCAAGATCACACGCATCTCCAGGCGCTAATGCAATCGGACAATGCTCCCAATGTACAAGGTCTTTACTCTTCACGTGACCCCAATGCATTGGACCCCAGTTCTCATCATAAGGATGATGCTGATAGAAGGCGTGATATTCACCTTTAAATTGGATTAATCCATTGGGGTCGTTAATCCAGTTTGCTGGTGCCATAATATGATAACCTAACCGGTACCGCTTGTTCATTTTTGCTTCTGCCTGTTTCAATGCTTCCTCAGCTTGCTTCGTATTGTTATTATATGTGTTCATTTGTCTTCCTCCTATGCTGTTTCAATATGCTTGTTAGGCTTGGGATCCAGATTTTTCGGTTCTTTCTTTAAGGTAAAGATTGAGATTGTTGTAAAGACAAATACGAATACACCCATAATCACGTACGTATTTGCAAAACCTCTAATGTCATAAGACATACCGGCGATTGGCGAGAAGATCGAAGCTCCTACCTGACTCATAAACTGGAATCCCACCAGATACAAGATCGAAGACAGACGCGTATCGAAATTAGCAGCCAAGTACTTAAATACGGCAATCAGCATGATTGGCAGTTCCAATGCGTGAATCAATTTCATAGCTGAGATACCATAAGGTCCAATAACTAAGCCTGAACCCATGATCCGGAACGCCATCAAGAACCCTGCCAATATCAGACCCTTTTTTGCTCCAATTTTGTTGACAATGAAAGGCGCTAAGAACATCATGCCTGCTTCCAAGAACACTTGTAGGGAATTTAAGTAACCGTAAACTTGATTGCCTAATGCAACCGTTGAGAACGTTGATGAAAAGTAATTCGGGAACTGCTGGTCATACACATTGTAAACACAGGTAACACCAAGAACATATAAAATGAAGAACCATAAATTCTTATTTGCAAACAAATATCCGATTTGCTTAAAGTTAACAGATTCTGCTTGCTCCACCTCGGAATCTGTCATCTCAACTTTAATTGTCATCATAATGATAAACAGAATGACAGCAGATACTGATGCAATCCAGAAGTTAATGTTAGGGTTGATATTGAAGAGCTGACCAGCGAAAAATGTTGCTGCTGCCCAACCTAGCGAGCCCCACATACGAGATTTCCCGTATTCAAATTCATATTTTCGGCTGATTTTCTCGACATAAGACTCGATGGCTCCGATCCCTGCCAAAAAAGAAATACCCAGGTATAATCCACCTACAATGGCGCCGAGAAATACATTGTATTGAAGTAACGGCCCATAGATAAAGATATAGAAAGGACCAACAAATAAGAGCAAAGAACTGATGAGAAATAAAATATGCTTCTTCAATCCGATTTTATCAGATATATAGCCATAAAGCGGTTGCATACATAGCGCAAAGATAGCGTTTACAGTAAAGATAACACCTGTTTCAGCACCATTTAGACTGATTTCTTGTCCTAGCCAGATGGAGAACAATGAATAACTTGCTGACCAAGTAAAGAAGAAAAAGAAGAAATAGGCACTTAGTTTCCAGTACATGCTCTTTGACTTTCTCATATCGAACGCTCCTCTAAGTTGAACATTTGGATGTAAATGAAAGCACTTTCGTATTTACAGATCGATTATATGTCAACCGCTTTCATATGTCAACCGCTTGACATATTTTCGAAAGAAAAAAGAGCTCTCCTCTTTGATTTCAATTACTCTAATAAGGATAGCTCCATCTTATATCACAATGCTGAAAACTATGGGAATTGTATTAAGCTGTACTAGCTTCAATGAGTTTCACGGGTAGATAGGTTTCTCGCGGGACATCACTGAAGCCACCTTCAATTTCTTTAATAAGTAACTCTATGGAAGATCTCGCGATCTCCTGTATTGGTTGCTGAATGGTTGTCAATTCAGGGAGAAGATTGCGGGTTGTTTCTGTTCCGTCATATCCAACTACACGGATATCTTCAGGAACCCGTTTTCCTCTTCTTCTTGCTTCAGCAATAAAAGACGCTGCCACCATGTCATTACTCGCGAACAATCCATCTACTTCAGGATGTTCATCGAGCAAGCGTTTAATCGGTTCATCGTGATTCTGTTGGTGAAAGGGATCATGTACTTCATAGGTAATTGCCTCTCGACTATACTGCTCCATCACATCTTCATATGCTTTTCTTCTTAAACTTGCTGGTGTTTCCAATTCAACAGGGCCATTTATGTGTAAGATATGCTTGCACCCCTTTTCAATAAGCAGCTCTGATGCCAGTTTTCCACCCATATAATTATCCGATCCTACAACTGGGATTGAATCGGATAGGAAACGGTCGATCGCAATGACTGCAATATTCTTCTGTTCATAATTTACGATACCTCGGTTGTGTGTACCGACGATAATACCGTCAACTTGATTTCGCATAAGCATATCTACATAAGACTCTTCTTTATCCAGCTGATTTAAGCTGTTACATAGCAACAGCTTATAGCCTAATGACGCACAAATATTCTCTATATGGAAAGTCAGCTCTCCGAAAAATGGGTTGCTCGTAGTTGGAATGATTAATCCAATCAGATTTGTCCGTTTAGTAAATAATGACCGAGCTACATCATTAGGAAAATAATTTAGCTCCTGCATCGCTTTATGAACTTGATCCTTCGTTTCTTGACTGATATAGCCACGATTATTAAGTACGCGAGAAACCGTAGTCGGTGAAACTCCAGCTAATTGTGCAACATCGTTAAGTTTTGGTTTCATTGATTCAACCTGCCTTCTCTTCATGCCAAGTCTCCAATTATTCTATTATTTTAACATTGTTAAACGTGAAAAAACATGTCTTCATCATTCCGCGCTGTATATGCAATGACATCATTTTAACCATTATTATTCATCATATTTCAATAATATATGTTCCTGTCTCTCCTCGAGAATATTGTATACACTATGTAGTATGTATGAGGTAGTGAATAAACTTGGTTGAAATATCATCTAGAAACTTATGGATAAATGTATCTATTAAAGTGTATACACCCCGATATTTTTCTCATTTTATATGGACTAATATGTGAATTTACCGTAGTGAAAAGAATCTCACATGTGATTTCGTAAAAGTCGTTGTCGCAGGACATTAGTAAACAAAAAAAAAACCCTCAGAAATCCTGGAATGAAGTATATCACATAATATAGTAATTTCCTTGAGGGGGTAAGTGTTACTGCAAAAGGGACAAAAAAAACACAATCCAAAATAAAGAACTCATCCTATCATAATAGCCGCTCCTAAATTTTTCAGGAGCGGCTACACGCTTAATTCAAATTGATTATAAATCTATCCCCTGCATTGCCACCCAAAACGATCAAGCCACCTTTGGGCAGCACAACCGAATTGTTATGGCTGGCAGTTGAAAAATCTACAACCGTTCCGTTTTCATCATAGACAGCGAACCCTCCACTTGTTGGAACATCAACGGTCATCGTTTTATGGGCTACGTTTTTATCTATTTTAAACCATGTGGCTTGACCATTCGATGGTATGGTGTACACTGATTTCCCGCCCAGGACAGGTTTAATAGCATCCTCACTGATGTAGGACTGTCCATCTATGGTTAAATACTCTGAACCATCCTTAGTAGTAAAATTCAAATCAAATGCATCTCTTCCTCTCATAACAGGAATCTCAACAGCATTAACGGCTTTATTCTCATCCACAATTTTAGTACCACTTGCGTATCCATTATGATCAACGGATATTTTTTTTGTTATAAATGATGGGGCCAAATAAAAAATAGAAGATATCTTTTCATCCAGGGCGTAATAATTTTTCCCGTTTCTATGTTCCCATGCCTTTTTAACAGTAGTATTTAGAGGATTGGCATCCAGCTTTTGATATTCATAAGTCACCATAACCATTTGACCTAATCCCGGAAAGTTTACGTAGAAGTTAGCCTTAATATACGTTTTCCCATTTTTTTGTTTGTCAAAGCCTATGGCTACACTGCCATCACTGCTTTTGAATTCTCCATTGCCTGTATACACATATTTTTGCGCCGGGACTATTCCATCCAGAAAAGCTGGTAATTCAAGCTCTCCGTTTTTAATTTCTACATTGATGGTTGTACCCACAGTTCCATATAATCCAGAATAAGTAAGTAAATCAGATGGCATTTCCACTTTTACAGGAGGTTCAAAGGTTTTACCTGGTAGAATGCCTTTAATGATGCCCTTGTCTTTTAGAAGCTCCAATAAAACATTAGAAGCAAAAATACTATCCAGGATGGAAGAACCTCCAGATGAAAGCACAGCCATAGAAATATGATGCTCTGGTATGGTGATCAAAGTAGAGTGATACAAAACAGTATCGCCACCCTTAGATAACGCAGTTATTCCGTAATCACTAAACGGTGCCAACTGAACCGCATCCCAACCAAGTCCATAATTAAAGCTGTTTGTCTCTTCAGGTACCCATACTCCATTTCGATATTCATGACTTTGCATGGACTTGGCTGATTGCTTAGATAAAATATCGGGTTTGTTCCCCGTTAATACTTCTGAAAACATAACCACCTCTTCCGCGGTGGAGTATAAGCCCCCTGTCCCGATGACATTGGCATTTTCAACCGGTAAGGCCCCCTCAATCGCAGGAAAATAAGTTTTGGACAGCTGTTGTCTATCAAATTGATCGAGAGGTGTTTTGGTAGATTTCAAACCCAAAGGGGTATTTATATGCTTTGCCAGGAAATCGGTGTAACTTAGACCGCTCACCCGCTCAACCAATATTTCGAGCAATTGAAATCCATCATTGGTATATACGGAATATTCGCCAGGGTTTGATTTTAAAGTTTCTGATTGCAACCTTAGCAAGAGCTCATCATGATTTTTTGTATCATTGTCATTAAATAACATACTATTTTTTAAGTGGGCACCGTAAAGGCCTGACGAATGATTTAACAGCATACGCGGTGTAATTTTTTTGTACCTTTCATCGGCCATTGTAAAGTCCTTAATGTATGTTGTGAGCGGCTGATCAATATCTACCTTATGGGCATCCACCAGCATCATCGTTGCAGCAGCTACATACATTTTGCTTGTAGAGCCTATACCAAACATCGTATCTTTGGTGATCGGCTCGTTGGTTGCTTTATTCTTTACACCCACGCTATCCGATAATACGATGTTTCCATGGTCCATAATGGCATACTGCACACCGCTAGCACCGTATTTGGATACCAGCTCTGAGGCCAGACTGCGAGCCTTTTCCTTGATGGGTTCAGGAGTGCCTTGAGCAAAAGTATTCGTCATTGGCAGCACAAAAAGCATAGCAGAAACGAACACAGCTATTATTTTCTTCATTCCATATTTCCTCCTCTTATAGCTTCATCAGACTTTATTACTGACCTGATCATACAACGAACGAGGATTCTATATAAAAAAACACCCTTAAACGTAAAAAATAATCCCTAAACAACAAGATGTCTAAGGAATGTCCTTATAAAATGGTAATAAAACCATATTATCGAATACTTTATTTTTCGTTTCAATGGTCATATTCCCACCGTATTTATCACATATTCTAGATATATTGGTTAAGCCAATGCCATGAACATCCGGGTTTGATTTTTGACTATGCAAATGAGCCACTTCATTCTCCACATGATTCAGAATGTGAATGAAAAGCGCGGACTCATTGGAATGTATTTTAATAAGAATGAACCTGTCCTCAGCAATCTTGACCTTTTTAGATGCTTCTATGGCATTATCCAGCATATTCCCTAGAGCAACACATAAATCATAACGTTCAATATTTACTTTCTGTGAATATAAGTTAAGTTGGGTATCTACCTTTATGCCATTAGCTTGTCCAATATTAAGACTATTCGTGACAAGGGCATCTATAACCAGATTACCGGTATTAACCCTTTGATATGCTCCTTCGATTTTATTTAATGTGATCTTAATATGTTCACTCGCCTCAGCTAATTCATTTCTCTTGATACATTCGTCAATATACAAAAACTGTTGATGTGTATCATGAATGATTCTTTTTATATTTTTGAAGCTGTGAACCGTTTTTTCGTAGTTAGCATCTTGGTAGTCCATCTGATGTTGTAGTTGAGCATTTTCATGCATTAACTGGAATTTTTCAATAACATTATCGAAGATGTATATAATAAAAACATTTAAAGAAATAAAGCCAATAATAGAGCCAAAATAATACATATTCTTTTCACTATAAACAGATAAAACATTAACCTGGTATATACTTATGATGGGAACGATTAAAAATAAAAAATAGTAACGATGCTGCAAAGGGAAGGTTCTGCGTTTGGCGAATAGCCGTATAATCTGAATGACAGCAAACATGATAATACAGCTGAGTAGCATAACCTTAGAAAATATCAAATGATCCTGTCCGCTCAAATGACTAAAGTTGCTAATCTTAACGGAGTCTACAGCATATAAAATATACAGGGATAAAAGATTAACGATGGTGATCAACACAGCATAAAGAATGGAAAAAATGATCTTTGTCTTTATTTCCACGGTATAAGACTGAGCCAAGCTAAATATGACAAATAACGCTAAAATAGAGGAAAACGTAGGGGTCAGATAGACACTTAAATATAAGAAGTTCAACAACCCGAAAATAATGAAATACATCGTTCTGTTCGGCTTTCGACTGGACTTATCAAAAACCGAGTTGAAATAAAAATTAACCTGAAAGCACATCACCAGTACGACACATAGGTTAAGAAACAGGTAGTTATATACCATCATATTAATGCATCTTCATAATCATAAATTTGGTATACAAATCTTTAACTTCTTTTATTTTAGAACGTCCAATAGGCAACTTTACATCATTTGACATCAGAACATCACCGCCAGCAAATTTTTTGACATGAATTAAATTTATAATAATCGAACGATGAATTTGCAAAAAATTATGTTCCTTTAATGCTGATGCATAATCAGAAAGAATCCCTTTGCTATCATAGGTTTGTGTAGAGGTTACAAAATGCAGCTTGTTTTTTATGGTCAAGCTTTTGGCCACTTCAATACTAATGATATCATCATATTTTAAAAGCACTTCCTCATAAGCTGACTTGATGATAACGAATTTTTTATCGAGAGCTTGAAAATATTGACACAGCTTTATTATTTTTTCCTCAAAGATATAGGGAGCAATCGGTTTTATTAAATATTGAAATGTAACTACGTCAAAACTTTCCACCATATATTCAGGGTAGCTCGTTAAAAAAACAATCTGTTCATCTAGGTGATTTAAACTCCTTATTTTTCGGGCGGTTTGAATTCCGTTCATGCCATTCATTTCAACATCCAATATTAAGATATGGAATGGAGACTCATGGTTTTGATAATGAGATACTAGTTGTTCTCCTGAGTCGAATAATTCAACTTTAAATTCTATATTTGTTTTGATTGATAAAGCGATCAGCATATTTTTAACAAGCTCTCTTTGCTTGTACTCATCATCGCAAATAGCCACTCTATACATAAATGCCCCCTCTTTCCCACTACATGTTGCAAGGAAGTATAGTCTGAACAGTATACAATATCTTAATATTCTATACATAGCTTTTGGATAAAACGCAAATTCAAATCCCTTAAATGCGATTTATTGTGTGCTATTCGTTCTCTATGCTTAGGCGTTCCCTTTTTGCCATCAGGGCTTGCGTAGGTTGGTCGGTTTGTGGACGATGTCGCTGGAATGAGGTTTGCTGCTGTTTTGACTATTTTGACCCGTTGAATAAGAACACAACTTGTGATTTATTAGGAAGATAGGAATTGATGTATCAGGAGAACGACTTTCATACATAAGATTTATTGGAGGAATTTATGGATAATAAAAGGTATTTTTCAATTGGAGAAGTTTCTAGATTAAAAAATGTTACGATAAAAGCTTTACGTTATTATCATAATATTGGTTTGTTAATACCTGCATACACTAATCCCGATAACGGTTATCGCTATTATACAATTAATCAATTCATCTATCTGGATATTATAAAAATTTGTAAGCAAAGTAATGTAAGTGTTAAAGAAATTAAAGCTTTATTTGCTAAAGCCGATACTAATTACCTTAAATTTTACTTGGAACAGAAAAATGAAGAAATTCATAAAGAAATAAAGAAATTAGAGCAACTTAATAAACAAATAGAAATATTAAAGACAGCTATCCATTCATCTGAAGATGAACTTATGAACAATGGATTTAATATTCAAACATTTAAAGACAGATACTTTTTAAGTTTACCTACTCAAGATGGAGAACTTAATGAGATAAAGTCATTCGATAAGTTAGATGAAAAATTAGGCGAATTGGCAGTCCAAACGTTTCAGTATGGATTAATTTATTCATGTCACCATGATAATTGGAAAATCAGTGATGTATTTCGTCTAATAACATCAGATGATTATATATTTCTTAAAAATACCTTTAATGTATCTAAATTATCAAAAGGAGAATATTTAACTATTAATTGCACGGGAGATACTGAAATTGAAACATTTCAATTAGTAAAAGAATATTTGGAGAAAAACAGTTTGACGTGTAATAAGGTTTATATGTTTTATCTAGTGACAGATGTTTTTAATCAATATAATCATTTCTCTCAATTTCAAATTAGTCTAAAGCCCACCCTATAAATAAGGTGGGCTGACTTTTAGCTTATAGCTTGTATTCATAAATAAAATTTGTATTTTCGAGTTTGCCGTTAGGTAGATTAAATACAGTTACTTCTTCATCAAGACGGACAAATCCATTATGATCATAGAATCCATAGTTACTCATTGTATCTGTATACACATAAATTTTATTTGTTTTTGTATTTTTTAAGTAAGAGATGAGCTCATTAAATAATTGTTTCCCTACCTTTTTTCCTCTAGCTTCTTCAGAAACAGCAAAGAATTCTAAGCACCCCTGAAACTCATCTTCTTTTCCTCTAATTAACTTGCTGTATGCCTCATTAGTCATAGAGGTGAGTTCAACTAATACTTTTCGTTCGATGTCATTTAGATTTAAGAGTTGTAGCAATTCACTTGTATAATCTTCTTGTAACAATCTATAAGATGTTATTTCACCAACTCTTGAACCAAAAATTACACCAATGACTTCTCCATCTAATGTAGCTACTCTTCCAAAAGTACTTTTATTTAATATTGGACTTATGAACATCATTGTAACTGTTGCATTTATTATGCCTTCATCCTCGATAAAATCCTTTGCGTTCCAGGTATCTGCGATAATCGCTTTAATAGGTTCTATATCCTCTTTTCTAATGTCTCTAATATCTAAGTTCATTTTGACTTCCTCCTTTTAATCGATTAACTTACAAATTGAGTTTAATGTCTCCCCTAATGGGGAGAGTCAAGTATTTAATGCAGTGTCTTTTTCAACAGGGCTCACTTACAAGAATAGACGGCTAATAATTATGTTAGACTGGGAGAACCAAAAAATGCCGAACTCTATCACAAAGAGTTCGGCATTTTCAGGTGAAACTCATTGAACTATCGCCATTTAGTTTAGCGATTCCGTACAGTCTAAAACTTTATTATTTACAGACAATAAGGATGCCCCGATTGATCCAGAACTAAAGCTTTCATCTATGATATCACCTGTATAAAAGGGACTATTATGTTACCAACTGATCACGGAGCGATCTCTAAAAAACTTGCCGGTCGTTCCTACATCGCCCGTCGCCAGCCAAACAGCCGTATCAGCCCCTTGCTCAACCGATCTCGGAGCATCGGCAGTACCCATATCGGTACGAACCCATCCCGGACACATTGAATTTACCGTGATTTTGCTGCTACTTAAGTCTGCTGACAGTTTTAACGTAAGCGCGTTCAGGGCAGTTTTGGACATACTGTATGCAAAATACCCGCCGCCCATACCATCATTTAAAGCTCCCATGCTGCTGGATACATTGACGATTCTGCCGTCTGCACTTTCTTGCATTAAAGGGATGAGCACTTGCGATAAGAGAAGTGGACCGTAGACATTCGTTTCCATTGTAGTTCGAACCGTTTCCAAATCGATATTTGTTGTATCCTTATTACCATCGATAGAGATGCCTGCATTATTAACCAGAATGTCAACGACTCCAAATTGCTCCCGCATGTCGTAAGCCAACTTACGAATACTGGACTCGTTAGTCATATCAAGCTGGTGAAAATGAACGTCAAGCCCTTCCTGCTTCAATTTGTCGCAGGCCGCCATCCCTTGATCTTCTTTGCGAGCCGTCATAATGACGGTGACGCCAAGCTTGCCTAGCTGTTTAGCAATTTCAAACCCGATCCCCCGATTCGCCCCTGTAATGATTGCAATTTTTCTTCCCATATGGATATCCTCCTCATTTTCACTTCTTTAGACATGCAAACCATTCGTTTATGCTTAATGACCAGGAACGTTTCATTTGTCGCTTTAAGTCAAGTCGAAAATGACCAAGTCGTAATAAGTTTTTTCCCGCTAATCTGAAAGCTTTATCCGTTCTATTTAGTAACATGGTATAATGCCTTTTTCTAAAACGCTGAGCATTTTCTGGCCGACAGGCGATTCCGCAAAACTAAACGGGTAAATCCACGTACAAGCCATTCACTTGGACCTGCTATCCTGAAACCTGGCATCTGTAACTATAACTATTTTATTTTGACGTTATCACCCCCTCCAATAATTAATGGACGCATGGCGCTTGGACATCTATCTCCTCACCTGCAAGGTGGGCAAAATCGACATGAAATGCAACATGAAGTGCGCCCCGCTCGCCAAATCGTTGAACCCAAAGGCCGAACAGGCTTGATGGATAAAAGGCGAGCTGGGAGTTCCGACCGCTCCCTTCGTTTATCACCTCAGGATTTTAGCAGCCAAGCGTCTTCAGCTGCGTAGTCAAAGAGGTGTGGCTGCGCTTGGGCTAACAACGGGAATACTTCTCTCCAGTCCCGTCCCGCCAGTTGTCCCGCCAGCCACTCGACCGTCTCTGTCAGGATCTGGACGTCGGCTGCTATCGGCCGATAACCCAACTCCCGTTCGGCGGCGGTCATGTCGCAAATTATGGGGTGATCAACCATCCACGGTGTTTTTCCCACGGACAGCGATGGAGCCGGACCGTCCAGCAGTAACGTCTCGGGAGTCTCTACACCCATCACGGCATCAATTGCCGCTCCGATCTCGGCCACTGTTGGCACCTTAGGGTCACAGGCGTTGAGCACCCGAGAGCCTGGGTTCGCTGCCGCCAGCCGGATCAACTCCGCGAGATTGTGAACGCTCACCCGATGGAAAAGACCTGTCCCACGGTACTCAAGAACTCGTTGACGCCGCCCGTCAAGGTTACGCTTGATGAAGTACAACTCATAAGGGAATGAGCTATACGGGCCGTAAACAGCGCCCGCGCGCAGTATCGTTGTTGGCAACCGGTCGCCCGCCGCAAGTAGTTCTTGCTCCATAGCCACCTTGCCAGTACTATAGGTAGTCTCACCAGGCTGGATCGTCCGCTGGCTTTCTAGGATCGGTACCGCAAAGTGGGGAAAGCCGTCCGGTTCCGCTACCGTATTAAAGTTACGTCCCTTATCGTCCTCGTATACTAACGTTGTGGAAAGGACCACCGCCGAGCCGATACGATCAGCCAAAGCAGTCAACTGCCGTGCGTGTGCGGCACCGTATGAGACGACATCCACCACCACGTCGCAGCCGTCGCCGATTGCGGCGGCCAGGGCTGCATCATCGGCCCGGTCGGCCTGCGCGACGCGTACCTCAAGGCCATCCTTCGTCCCGCCCCCCGCTTCGGGAGACCGCCGTTACCTCCCAGCCATCCGTGCCAGCGCGTTCACCGCTGCTCGCCCAATCTGCCCCGTTGCTCCAATCACCACAGCACGTTTCTTTTCCATAATAATTCCTCCCACTATAATGAATGTTTCCTTCCATTCACTCGCGTTTTCATAGATTTGCAACCGTCAATGTCCAAACTCATGCTAAGCAAGATGCCTTTCTTTTTCTGTGCTTTTATTAAGCACAATTTATTCTAATAAAAAGTTGCATATGATTCTGCAACTTAATGTTAGCTATCCAGCTTTATTATTCTTTAAAAAATTGGACTCGATCCATTAATTGAGCAATCGTATAACTTCGCAAATACTCAATTGTCTTTAATTCAGCTTCCTGGAGAATCTTTTCAAGTTCAACATCTAACTGCTCAACATCTAACTTTTCTCCGTCTTCTCCGCAATCCACATTAATTTCAGTATCATTGGAAATACTATTTATTGCTTCGTATATATCGCCTATTGTAATCTCTGCTGCAGATTTTTTTAAAAAATATCCACCCTCTCGTCCGCCTTTTGATTCAACAATGCCAGCATTGTTCAATGACTGCATAACTCTGCGAATAAAGGTGGCATGCGAATCGACTTGTCTCGCTATCAACGCACTGCTGATCATGCTGCCACTTTTAGCTAGCCAAACAATGGCATGAATCGCTATTTTTAGACGAGGGGGACCAATGTGAACACCCCGAGACGCTGTACTCAATTTTCTCCCACCTTCTCATTTTAAAATGCAACTTCCATAAGCACATTATACTCAATGAAACATCTATATACAAGTGGGCTTAAATTTTAGCATTGGTTCTTGTTGCGTTGAGTAAAATTCCCGTATTTCTCGTACCAGGTTTTCAGATGTATAAGACGACTAACCCTCATGGATCTTCATTATCTTGTATCTAGCAACGCACGTTTATAAGAAGTAAGGCTTACCTACCATCGTATGATAGTGGGTAAGCCTCTGTAAAACAAACGTTATAATGAGAAGAGAATATTATTAATTACAACTGCAGCTTGCGCACGGGTTGATTTAGACTTTGGTGCAAATTCTCCTTTATCCATTCCGCTTATTATTCCAGCGTTGTGCATTGCAGTAATGCCTTCTAACGCATATGAAGAAATGCCGTTTGCATCGACAAAGCTTAGCGGGGCTTCACTATCTGAGGTCAGCCCGGCATAGGTCGTTGCTTGATAGGCCATTACAACCATATCTTGTCTCGTGATTTCATCTTGTGCACCAAAACTACCGTTCGGTCTGCCTTTAACAATACCTAACCGTTGTGCTGTAGCAACCTCATCATAGTACCATGCGCCTGTTTTGATATCTGAAAAGGTCGTTGTCGCATTGCTATCGGTGAGTTCAAAAACATTCATCAGCATCGCAATGAATTCGGCTCTCGTCACTTTATCGTCCGGATTGAACTTTCCATCCCCTGTTCCGATGATAACGCCCCTTGCAGCTAAAGCCTCAATCGGCTCCTTTGCCCACTCTTTTGTTACATCCTGGAAGTTAACTTCCGTAAAAGCTACTGCAAACTTACCCAATCGCTTAGGCTTAAATTCTATGCCATCTGTCTTTTTGTTTAGTCTTCCATTAACTACAATTTTACAATCTCCATTATCCCTAATTTGGTAGATGACCATCTTATTGGGTTGCTCATCTGATTTCAATTTGTATGGTATTGTCACTTGAACGTCGTTTCTTCCATCAAGCTCACTTACCTTTTTATCATCAATTTCCAAACTAAAACTGTAAACTGGTCTATCGCCCAATGGAATTTTTATCTTCTGTGATAGGCTGGATGAGTTTACTTTAGTCACAGAAACCTTCACATTCTTCGCCTCTGCTGAACTTCTAGAAATCAACTTTGAAGATACATTTAATTTAGCTAATCCTGTCTCGATTTCGAAATTATTAATTAAATATTTTCCATTGCTTAACAATACATCAACAGGAAATTCAATTTCAATTTCATTCATATTTTCAATTGCTTCTACTTTAATTCCAAGTTTGTCTCCATCTGTTTGTTTGAGTGCCCGCTTTACAGTTTCAGCGTTCAGTTGAACAGTTGCTTTTCCATTAGCATTGATCGTTGGTTTCACTCTTATTGTACCATTATCCACCTCAACATTGTCTTGTAGGCTTCCTATAGAGCTCTCTTCTCCAGCCTTGTCTTGTATACTTCCTAAGGAGCTCTCTTCTTCGCTTGATTTTCCTTTCCCTGAATTTTTCTGTTCTTCTTCTACAACTACACGAACACGTTCTAGATTCTCAATTCGTGTAAAGGGTGATTCTTCGTCACCATCACGCTGTGCGGTCACTCTTAGAGCTGGGTAGTAGATTCCTGGCTTGGTATAGATAAAGTATACCGACTCCGTTACCGAGGCCTTAGGGGTACCGAAGGATACCTTCTTGTAGTTCCCCGTACCTTCGAAGTCCCATTCAGTTTTCACAACCTTACTGTTACCAGGAGGGACCGCAGCTTTGCCCTGGAAGGTGACACGTTGGCCGGTCTTAACATGAATTTTAGTCGTGCCGTTAACAAGTAAATCGACGACCGGCTGTATCCCCTTACGATCCGCAGCACTCTCCGGCAACTTGATCTGACCATCGACTACCTTGTATTGGGTTGACTCTGCAGGAGCCACCCCTTGTTCTACCCAAGCGCTTAGGTCACGAAGTGCCTGTTCGAGAATGCCATCATATTGTACAACAGTATAAGTGCTTGCCCCATTATCGTAATGATCCGCATTGTCGTTGAACCAGACACGGAAATGATCATCAAAGCTTTCACCAAGATACTGCTTCACCCTTGCACTATACCAGTCCGAATGCCAAGGAAAAGATCCCATATCGAGCAAGTTGGAGATAAGGATGACTTTTCCTTGAATATGCCCGTTGTGTGAGCCACCTCCTGCAACACCACTCATGATCATGGGGCCAATCTCCATAGGACGCTGAGGATAAATGGGAGTTCCGTCAGCTGCTTTAAATTGATCCCAGGAATAAAAGTTGGGTCCGCTCGGAACCTGGTGACGATGGTACGATAGCAACGCAAGATGCCATCGGTTGTCGATATGCAGTTTGGCACCGCTTTCTAGGGCGCTTAATACGCTATTGGAGTTTTCGCTCCCAATCGTGAAGTTTTTCTTAGTCGGATCAAACGAACCTTTTAGTGTCCCGATCTTTGTCGTTCCGTCAGCTGTATAAAGTGTGTAATCTGCACCGGTTCGAGGCAGTGTTGATGGCGCATTGTCAAGAGAAACGCTTGTCGGTGCATTCTGCTTGTCCCGGCTAACCTGAGTAATGGTGGCCCATTGATCGATCTTGGCGCTGCGGAACAAATCTCCGAGATCCGATTGTTCCGTACCTAGGTAGCCTGGCTTGTTCCAGAAATCTTCGACATAGGTGCTATCCATCGATTTAATCGTGTCTCCGAAACCAAAGAGGAGACTCTGAAGATCGTTCTGGCTGAGTGCCCCCTCCAACCCTCTTAAAGGAACTCCCAACTTCGTCACCTCTTGCAGTACTGCCTTCTCCATGTCATTCAAACTGGAATAAGGGTCACCGCTACCTCCCGGGCTCAATGCGTCCTTTAGCTGTAAAGCCTTGTCTTTGAGCACAAAGTTCGCATAGGCCAATATGAATCCATTGTTTGGAATGGACGTTGGTACAACCGGGACAAATGGCACTGCTCCGTCCCACACTCCCTTAGTATTTTCAATTGCACCAATCGTCTGAAGAGAGCCTCCGCTTCCACCGTATATATATCCATAGATATAATCGTCAGTGTCGTAGTAATCCGCCGCGTACACCTTGGAGAACTTTGCCGCGGCTGCATCAATTCGGTATCCGCTACTTGCATTCGTCTGAACCGTATAAGCCCCGCTGGCTGCGCCGAAAGCAATATGACTATCAAAGGCATTCTCATCATAAAGCGGATATACTTTCTGGAAGAAGCGGCCCTTCCACTGTTCTTTCGGCGGCAAGTAAAAGTTGAACTTCGCTTCAGTACCCTCAAAGTGGCCTGACACTTTATGATGCGGAACTGGAGATGTTAGGTCAACCTCCCTATCAATAACTGGATTATTATACTGTGAGTCGATACACGCTGCTGTGACCCAAAGAGGCCCTCCCGTTTCTTGCGGTGTGCAATCCGATGATGAAGGTGAACCTGATACTCGCGTCACGGTCACCTTATATAGTTTCGTCACCATTCCTTCTTGTCCGGTTACTTCGATGGTGAGGATGTTATTATTAGCGCTCAAGCTCATTGGGTCGCTTGCCTGACTGCTTGCAACAGGTTTCCCGTTTACTTTCATTGTGGCGTTGCTGTCATAGACGCTGGCTGTTACCGAAATACTGGTTACATCGTAAGGAACATTCACACTGTATTCGGTTGTTCCAGCTGCAAAAGCAGGAGTCAGCGTCCCGCTCGATAACACCAGTTCGCTCAGATCCGCGTTTTCCATTCTTTTATAATCGCTAATTGAGGTATTAGCCACATGATCATGTATAGCTAATGAAAAATTTGAATTTGCACTGATTTGCGTCGTATTTGCTACCAAAAATAATAGAGCCGCTAAAATTGCACTGATGATTTTGCTTTTCTTCATTAACTATTCCCCTTCCTTTAGCTACACACCAGGTATAAACAAAACCTCTTAACGTAAGCGTTTCCATACTGTTGTAATCGTTTTCATTTATATCTATATTTAAAGGAACACTGTAACGAACATAGGACTCCATTTGGACTCTGTACATCCATTTGTTAGTTCCGTTGTTGAACAAATTGCACAGCTGTACAAATCACGTCGGAAAATTGAGGCATTTTCCTATTGGATTAAGTAACACCTCAATATTCCTACGTTGTTTGGTCCCACTGAAAATGCTCATATTGGTGGCTGCCTTATTTTACTCTTCCACCTTTTCACACTACTATCATGATATAACTTCCATCAGCCTATCTTTTGCTAATACCTTATTGCTATCCGTTTTCTTGATATCTCTATAGTTATCTGTATTAGTAATAACGATAGAAGTTATAACTTCATATCCCTCCTTTTTAATAGCTTCCACATCAAATTCTACTAATAGGTCTCCGATATTAACTCGATCCCCCTCATTTACATGAGGTACAAAATATTTGCCCTTTAAAGCAACTGTATTAATGCCTATATGAATTAAAATCTCAACTCCATCGTCGGTCTTCAATGCAATAGCATGCTTAGTAACAAAGAACGCTGCAATTTCCCCATTAACCGGCGAAACCACTTTACCTATAGACGGCTCAATTGCTATTCCTTTCCCCATTAATTCTTGGGAGAATGTGATGTCATTTACTTCACTAAGATTTTTAACCTCACCACTTAATGGGCTGTATATTATTTCTGATTTTTGTTTATTATTAAGTGCTGGATCTTTTTTAATTGTTTCTTTTTTATCTTGTATATTAAACATGTTCTTAATAAAATTTGAAAAACTCATAAGAACCCATCCTCTGTAATTTTAATAATTAAATTTAGGATAATATCTCATTTAAACCGCTTTAGACCGAAGCTACAATAATACGGTTAGTAAAGCACTAAATTAACAGAACCCGTAATGCCAGTTGGTTCATGTATAAGGTACTGTGAAAAAAAGTCCTTTTGCTCTTTTTCTAAAGTATTCGTCACTTCAATTACTAAATTATTACTCCCCATTCTTAAGCAATTGCTCACTTCAAAATTATAGGGTGGGCATATTTTACTTCCAACATGGCAGCCATTCATGGAAATATTCACAATTTCATAGGCATCTTTTATGAATATAAATGCATTTTCAAAGTTTTTACTTACGTTGAAGTCTATTTCGTATCTAACCGTACCCGAAAAATCAGGGTATAAATTCGGTGCTGCTAAGTTAACCAGCTTATCTAATACTGTAGTGGTTTCAAATTCAGGATATTTTTCAGAGGTAGATAACGAAATTTTCCACTCACCACTGATCTCCTGAATATCGATCTGCTGCTTATCCGTTATTATGGATTCGATACTCGCCGTTATGTTTTTACTAAAAATAATTATTTTAGATTCATATTTTTCAAGGTTTAATTTAAACTTGCTGCCTTTTTGAGTTCTCTCTAAATTTATATTAAGAACTTTATTTTCAAAGGCATCATATACATATGCATCTAAGTGAAGAGGAACCTCAACCACTGTATTAATGGAATGATACGGATGTTCATTGAAGAACATAAATACATCTCCATCTTGATGGGTATAGTGATAATATCTTAAGTATGGTTGCTGATCAAAAACTTGGATATCATAAATATCTGAATTTTTTAAATCAGTTACTAAATTATCAAGCCCTATTACTTTACAATTTTCAACTTCTTGTAATTTTCGAAGTTCCTTATCAATATTAATACCTTCACTAGAACCCTTTGGAAGATCATCTATAAAATAAACTTTAAACCCAGCCTCTAAGTAAACTAATAGTTTTTCTATTAGTTTTTTTGGTAAAGATTCAGAATATGGTATGACTAGCACTGAAAACGATTCGTTATTTACAATAAGCTTCTTATCTTTAATTTCAGACGTAATTAATATATCAGTGGGCAATATATCAAAATCAATTTGATTTTGCATTAACTCTTTAGCCGGTTTTTGTAATAGCATATATTCACCGGACCACTCTGCTTCACCATGATATAAGACAGCTACGGGTGCTACATGTATCCCATCAGTCAGCAAATGGCTAATCTTATTCGTATAATCATTTAAAATCTTCATGTATCTAAACTGTGGATTTTTACCATGAGCATAAAAGTGAGGTGGACAATCTAAATCTGGAAATTCTTTTGGCGAAAACGCATGTGGTACAAAGTAATTAACTCCTCTAACGAGCATGTGATCCGTTATCCACTTCATTAGCTTTAATCCTTCGCCCCATCCATACGCTCCAAAAACTTCACACATTGTGCGTCCGTTTTTCTTTTCATCCATATGGCCCAAAGAGGCTCCCATTTTAGCTAATGCATAGTGAAAAAACTCACCATCCCAACCTGATGATGTAGATGATTTAAAATATCCTTTATCCATTCCGGGCAATATTTGATGTAATACTACATCTAGCCCTGACATATCTTGTTCCCACAAGCTTCTATAAAAATGACCTGCTCCATAGCCTAATCTGGCATGTGCATTATTATCCTCTATTACATGCCCAATATATTCAACATTATGGGCTCTGGACCATTCCCCCAACTTTTGGGTGAAATTTTCAGAATACAGCTTAGTTATCAAATCCATATATAAATATCTAATTTTATTTTCTTTTGACTTTCCATTCGCCCATAGCAAAGGTAAATATTTAACAACCTCTTCTGAAGTGTTTTTTTGCAATAGGTCTATCAGATCTTCTCTCCATGGCAATACCATGTCAAATCTTCCAATTGAAGCGTGGGGTCCTTTCACATTTCCAAAACGTGGTTCATCTGAAAAAAATCCAGCAATAGTTGTTCCGAAATCTTCTTTATATCTACTTAAGTGTGCTTCATAAACTGTTTCAATTAATACTTGTGTTCCTCTTGCATCAATTGGATTCAAATAACCTTCTGTAGACTTTTCTCCACCATTGAAGGTTTGTACAATAGTGAAAATTCTCCAGTCCCCTTCTGGAATATCAAAGTAAACAACGCCATTCATTAGGTTGTCTGATATATCGCATAAAGTATCAGGATCTATTTCATCACTGTTAATTATCTTCGCTGCAATTACTCCTATGATCTTATCTTCCAAGCTAAATTTGCTTGTTTCCTTTTTAGACTTTTCTACTCCCACGCTCATTACAGCATCTCTTGAACCATTGGCTGCCCACTTTACAATAATTCCTGCATCTTTATATGGACCTGCAAAATCTTGCTGATGGATTTTTAAAAATAATTTTTGTAGATTTGGGTATTCTTTTTTAATTCTTCCATTGGCATAACCTGTTGGAAAATGAGAATCATCTACAATCCACACTTTCATATTACGTTTTCTTGCTTCATCCATAATTACATCCATATCTTCCCACCATTTAGGCCCCAAAAAATCAGGATGAGGACGTGATTCCACACATACAGCTTTTATTCCGGATTCATTAATTTTTTTCATATATTCGCGTAATATACCTTCTTCTTCACCATGCTGCCAGAAGAACGGCATTATATAATTACTTTCCCTATTTTCTAAAACTTCATCTAATTTCTTCATATATTATTCGTTCCTTTCTTGATACTATCTACCAATCACCTTTTTATGTAAGTAGAATAGCAGTTCATTTTATATCAATTAAAAATAAATTATTTCATATAGTATCCATACTTTAGGCATTTAAATATCAAAATAAAAGAAAATAACTAACCAAATCTAACATACAATAAACTTATTCGTTTTTAACATTGAAAATTGAGCCTTTATATATTTGAATTAATTCAAATACGCATACTATCCTCCTTTTACCACCAAATGCGTATGATCTCTATAAATAAAGGATATCATCTTCTCAAATACTCTAAAATATCAAATCATCACGCATTCACTGACCTATCTTAATATTTTCCTCGCATTAAACTTGAAACAAAACTAACCCTATAAAATATATCTATGGGTAGTATGCTTTTTATGCGCATAATATTGCTTTTGATTAGCCATGAGTTCCTTCTTTTAATCGATAATTTAAATTCCCTGTAAACTAGCACAATAAAACCTAAGCACTGATACCATAATTCGTAGTATCAATAGCTTAGGTTTTGAGTTTGTCCAGTATATCTTTTAAGGCTTTTATAAATAGGTTCTGAATTAAAGACATGTTAGCTTTTTAATATTTAAATAACGTTAGAAAGTTATGGTAGACCTGCACCTGGAACCTCGACATCAACAACCTCAATTCGAGAGCCACGTTTAATCTGAGCAGCCTCAGGATTACTTAAGGTATCTACATCTAAATCATTATGCGCATCTACTGTGACAATGAATAATGTCCTGCGCTCAGGTCCTCCTAACATGCATGCTAAAGGTGTAGTTGATACTTTTATGCGGTGAGTTACTTCGCCACCTTCACGTAAACGAATCACCTCACCCCTATTCGGAGTAGCAGCCCAGATAGCGCCTTCAGCGTCAATACAAATCCCATCAGGACCAGCTTCCATATATGCCCAGACACGGCGTCCTGTTAGTGATCCATCTTCTTCAATGTTAAATGCAACAAGCTGTTTCGCAAACGTGTCAGCCGCTATAAGCATATTTCCGTCAGAAGTAATGACCATTCCATTAGGACAAATCATTTTATCAGCTACAACACGCACATCCCCTTCTGGGGTAACCAGTGTTATCCATGCTTCTACTTCTTGGTCAGGCTTATAAGACCGTACGTCATAACCATAACTTCCAACGTAAGCACGTCCCTTATGATCTACTACCATGTCATTAATACCCACTGCTAACTTGCTAAGGTCTGTTACTGCCGACAGCCCACTCGGGTCCTGCCGCAATATTCGGCCATCTCCTGAAACTATAAGCAACCGACCATCAGGAAGCCATCCTAGTCCAGATGGCAAGGTCGGCACATCCACAACGATCTCAGCCTTGCCGTTGATATCAACTTTCATCACTTTTTTACCAAATATATCTGAAAACCAGAGTTTATGCGCATGCCAACGCGGGCCTTCGCCCCACACCAGTTCATCCAAAAGAATTTTAGTTTCATAATTCATAATATACATCTCCTTATCAATATACATTACTTCCAGAAACAAAAGATTAACTTGGATTTATTTACAATATGAACTTAGGATAATATTGCGCAGCTTTCTAGTAAGTGTAGTCGTTCCCGCATCTTTTTTTTGCATCATGAATAGGAATGTTAAATCGTCCTCTGGACAATTACAAAAGTATGCCCCAAGCCAACCATCCCATCCATATTCCCCAAGGCATCCCAAATCTCCAGCTTTACTGCAATCTGTCATTACACGCATTAAGTTTCCATAACTGTGTCCGCTTAACGTTAGCCATTCATCAAAGCTTTTCTGCTGTATCTCATTTAAAGTTCCTGATGTCAGATATTTCACTGTTTTAGGTCGCAAAATCTGAACGTCGTCAAGATTTCCTCCATTCATAAGCATTGTAGTAAATTTTGAGTAATCATCTATTGTAGACGCAAGTCCTGCTCCTCCAGATTCAAATGCCGGATCCATATCCATCTGATTAATAATACCCAAATTATTTCCGGTATAAGGCTGTAATTTACCTAGCCCATTGTCTTCATATGCTCTTACAAGACGGTGCCTTTTCTCTGATGGTATCCAAAAACCAGTATCCCACATTCCCAGTGGTTCAAATAATTCCTTCTTTAAAAATTCTCCATAGCTTATACCACTAGCTATTTCTATAACAGCCCCGAGTACATCAGCAGAGGTCCCGTAATTCCAAGAAGTTCCTGGTTGAAAGGCAAGGGCGCACTCTCCTAGTCTGCTCATAGCTTCCACAGTACTCAATGGAGAATCCCCTAATAGCCTATTCTTTATTTCTATGAATAATGCTTCAGTATCCCGACCAGCTCTGTTATCCCCGCCGTAAACCAAGCCTGAGGTCATTGAAAGCAAATCTTTTAAATTTACTTCACGTACCGCCGGAACCAGCTTGCCTCCCTCATCAACCATCTGATTTTTAAAACTAGGAATATACTTACTTACTGGATCATATAAATCTATATCGCCTCGCTCTAGTAGTATCATTACACCAGCAGCTGTAACAGGTTTAGTCATAGAATACAGTCTAAAAATGGAATCTCTTTTTATTGGAATTCCAGCTTCCTTATCTGCCCAACCATCTTCATGGTAGAAAATTTCTTTTCCATCTTTGATAATCATTAAATTTGCGCCGGCTATGTAGTCATTGTCTATGCTATTTCTTAAAGTTTTTTTTATCTGACTGTTTTCTGTATCATTAATCATTTTGGACCCCTCCATATTCCTACTATTTACTGTTACTTTGCTTTTATAAAACAATTGGAAAATAAGATATAGCAGATTATATACTAACCTGCTATATCTTACTAATTGCATATTTAATTAATTGGTCGGAACCTATTCACTGATTTTATAAGAGGCGTAATATTCCCTATTCTTACTTTGCGTATAGCCATCTTCTAAAATATAGACATTCGTTTTTAACCGGATATCCTCCGAAGAAGAGCCTATCATCACATCAAATTCCCCTGCTTCTATCTTCCATTTCATATCTTCATCTAGGAATGCAAGTTGACTAGGATCAATATAGAAATCTACTTTTTTCTTTTGTTTAGCTTCTAAAGGTATTCTACAAAATCCAACCAATTCCTGTGCTGGTCTAACTAAAGATGCCACTTTATCACATACATAGATTTGGGCAATTTCAACACCAGCTGTATCCCCTGAGTTTTCTACTTCAAAACTAGTATGAATCTTCTCAAATGGTTTTATCTTTGATTTTTCTGTTTGTAGATTATGATAATCAAATGTAGTATACGATAAACCATAACCAAAATAATATCTTGGAGTATGGGGAAGATCGATATATCTAGTAAATGGGGAACCGGTTTGAACATGATAACTTGATCCCTGACTGTGGTTATAATAAAGTGGCGCTTGAGCCGAACTATATGCAACAGAAACTGGAAGTTTACCACTTGGATTATTTGTACCAAGAATTGTTTCTACAATAGCTTGACTACCAAACTCCCCAGGGTTCCAAGCTTCAATAATTGCAGAAGCATATTTATCAGCAGCATCACTAGATATAGGCCTTCCATCTAAATGAACAACTATAAAAGGAATTCCACTCTCGCCTAATTTCACTAAAAACTCTTCTTGGCATTGAGGAAGATTAATACTACTTGAGTCAATCCCTTCTCCTGTTGAGCATGATGTTCCCCATCCATATTTTCCGCCAACCGTAACAATTGTAACATCAGATTCTTTCGCAAGTTTTAACGCATCTTCATGATGACGAGCATCATTCCCTACATAAGGATAACCATACTGATATTGAATATCAGAGTTTGGACAAGATTGCTTAAACTGTTCTAAAATATTTTTACAATGCTTATACGCTTTACTTGCAACTTGTTCAAGCTTTGGAATTTCTACATCAATAATACTCCCAGGATATGTGTCTTTCTTTTTATTTCTCCAAAGCACGTCATCTGTTTGTACTTCAATACCTGCCATCGTATTTCTAGCACCCATAGCAAGTTCTAATACGCTACCATATGAATACCCACCGAATAAGCTTCTTGTAGATCTTGCATTATGTCCAATTATAGCTATTTTTTTATCGGCTGCATCTAATGGTAAAATCCCATTATTCTTAAGAAGAATTAATGATTCTCTGGCATATTTCAAACTAACCTTTTTTGATTCTTCCTTGTTGAATACTTCATTTATTTTTTCATATGAAGAAGGAAATGGATTTTCAAAAATTCCGAGTCTAAACTTCTCAGTTAAAACTCTTAATACAGTTTCATCTAGAAGCTGAATATTTATTTTACCTTCTTCCAATAGTTGAATTAAATTGTCCCCATAAGCACTTGGTGTTGGTAATTCTAAATCAAATCCAGCATTCAATGCCTTTACTGCAGCTTCATTCTTTCCTTCACAGACTTTCATTCGTGTAAAAAGCTCTTCAATAGAAGCATAGTCTGCGACAAGTAGTCCATCAAAGCCCATTTCTTTTCTCAATAGGTCTTGCAATAAATATTTAGATGCAGCTACTGGCTCACCATTTACACTTCCGTATTGATTCATGACTGAGCGAAGATTTCCTTTACTAATTGCAGATTGAAACGGCTTTCCGAAAATCTCCTGCAACTCCCTCTCAGGAACATTAGTCGCAGCAGCATGTATTCCGCCTTGCCCAGCATGATAACCAATAAAATGCTTGCTAGTAGCCATAATATTATATTCATCATTTTCTCCAGAATTTTGGATACCTACAACATATGAAGTTCCTAGTGCAGAAACAAGAGTAGGGTCCTCTCCATAACTTTCTCCTTGACGACCTAAACGTGCATCTCGAGTAACATCAAGAACTGGAGCTAAAGCATGTTTAATTCCAACTGCACTCATTTCTTTTCCTATTATTTTCCCTGCCTCATACTCAAGTTCTGGATCCCAGGCAGAGCCTCTACCAATTCCTGTAGGAAAACTTGTTGCTTCTGGCATCAATGCTCCAGTTAATCCTTCAATATGAAAAAGAGCAGGTATATCAAATCGACTACATTCCATTACTTTTTTTTGATAGTCTCTAAGCTTATCGGCTACCATTTCCTTAGAATCATCCCAGGCAGCAGCCAAAAAAGCTATTGCACCAACCCCATTGTGAAAAGAATTTTCTAAATTCGGACCATTTTTATCCTTAGGGTTATAGCATTGCAACTGAGCAACTTTTTCTTCTATGCTCATTCTATGAATTAAATCCTTAGCACGCTCTTCTGCCGACAATGTTGTATCTTTATATCTAAATTTATTCATGATAAATCCTCCCTTTTTACTTCAGTGCTTCGTCCGCTTTCGTTGTAAAGTATGTTAAAACTGCACTGAGAGTAAAGCTCACGAAAAAGCAGATGAAAAATCCTATAAGTGGGCCTGGATCACCACTCGGATCCATTTGGGCACCAAATGTTAAAATTCCTCCAACAGCAGCTGGCGAAAATTGATTTGTTCCTAAGATTGTATTCAATGGTCCAGCAATTCCTCCAGCAATCATTGCGCAAATAAACGGTTTCCTGTATGGCAAAGCAATCCCGAATATGGCTGGTTCAGTAATACCAAACAGTGCAGAAGTCATGGCCGAATAACCAGTAGCTTTATTTTCTTTTCGTTTAGTCTTAAGTGCAAAACCAAGTGCAGCTCCAGCTAATGCCCAAACTCCCATACCTAAAATCGGGCTCAACGCATTAGAACCATTTCTTAGGGTGATATCGGTCAAAATAGGAATAAACGCATAATGTAATCCAAAAAGCACACAAAGCTGCCAAAAGGCACCGAATATTACACCAGTAGCTAAAGGGAATAAATTATAAACTCCCATAGTACCATTCGCTAACAACTCACTTACTTTTACAAATATCGGACCAACCACCATGAATGTGAAAGGCACCATTACCAAAAGTAATATCATAATTTTAAGGAATTCTAAAAATGGTGGTATGAACCTCTCTAGATACTTCTCTAACTTTGCAGCAATAAAAGTACTAAACATAACAGGAAAAATCGAATTACCGTATGAAGTTAAAATAACCGGGATTTTCAGAAATGTTAAAGCTGTACCCTCATCATGTAATTTTACAATACCTGGGAATACCAGTGATGCTCCTATCGCAGCAGCAACATAAGGGTTGGAGTCAAATGTCTTCGCAACTGAAAATGCTACAATTATGGGTAAGAAGTATAAGAAAGCATCATTTATATTTTGCAAAATAATAAAAGTACCATCTGTTGTCTGCAATACGCCTGCCATAAGAAATATAGCCAAACAACCTTTAATAATACCTACCGCGGCCATTGTTGGCACTAGTGGAAAAATCATTTTCATAAGTGATCTGGATAGCCTGTTAATCAAACTTGCTTTATTTTTTGTTTTAACTTTATCAATTTTTTCCTTGATATGATCTTCATTAGCATTGCCTTTTAATATAGAATCAACTTCAGCATAAACATCTTTAACAACATTACCGACAATTACTTGATATTGCCCACCAGCTTTCATAACACCCAATACTTTATCAATACCTTTGATTTCATTCTCATTGGGAATTGATTCATCAGCTAAAACAAATCTCAATCTGGTTACACAGTGCGTAACACTTACAATATTCTCTGGTCCTCCAACTTTTTCAACGATTGCTTTTGCTGAATCTTTTAAATTCATACAAACTTCCCCTTATTAAAAATTGTTTGGATTCCATTCCGACTTCCATTGAATGACTGGGATGTTATCTCTAAATTCTACAGGTAGCCAAACATAATCAGACTCACTTGTATTAATGTTCCATGAGCTCTTCTCTTTTTTTCTTGTTAAGTCAACAACCCACCGATCCCCAATCGCAATGAATAAATCTTGATTAGGTACTTTAAATACACTACTTATTTGGGAATTGAAAGTGTTCTTTTCCGTATCCTCTATACACGGATCTCCAATAATATACCAAGGTCCATGTATATTATCTGCTTTGGCACTAAGCGTTTGATTAGGATAATAACCAGTTGTCCCAGACGTAAACATAAAGTATTCATTTTCTCTTTTAAAGATAGCAGGCGCTTCACGTGCCAATGGAGGTGAACTAAAATGCAAATGCGTTGAATATTTTCCTGTTAAATTTTTATAATCGTCAGTTAAATCTGCAATTACAATTTCTGTATGAACTTTTCCAAAGATAATGTATGCCTGATCATTATCATCAACAAACAAATCAAAATCACCACTGCTCATATCTAAAGGAACTATTGTGTCAATAAGCTTAAACTCTTCATTAATACTTTTCGATGTTGCGATTCCCATATATTGATAATTCCAATCTCGTGGATTCTCATCTGTCCCTGCTAATTTCATCCACATTACAAATTCTTCATTTTTTTTGTTATAAATGATATGGGGACGATCCATAATTCTAGAAGGATGTAACAGGTTATTAACATCTGAAGGCGCCTTCAGAATAGTTTTTTCAAATTTCCAATTTATTAAATCCTCAGATGAATAACAATTAACACCATTATGCCAAACGCCACTACCCGGAATTGTATTTTCCTTATTTTCCCCATACCAGTAATAGACACCATCTACATACATTACAGAACTACCATGAGCTTGTATACGCTTACCTTTTGTATCAAGCCAAACCTGACCTGGTCGAATAGAATTAGACATTTAAAACTTCTCCTTATAAAAGATAATAGTTAAATCCCTACTCTTACATTATTAGATCTAAATACGGAAAATTTAAATATATCCTATATTGAAACTTAATGTTGGTCTCTTTTTTAATTACAGGAATTACCCCTTTCAACACTCATATAGCTCCTTGTTCACACTTAATAATAAGTCAACTGACAATAAATACGTTTTCTGTAAAATGAGTGTTTTCGTTGGATATACTAACTGATAAAAACTATAGTTTTAGATGAAATTATATAGACGTCTCTATATTTGTGACCTCAAGGAAGCTATTAAATAATTCCCTTGAAGAAAGGATAGCATTTTCTTAATTGCTCTTTAATATCAAATAAACACATATTGACTGACCGATTTTAATATCATAACCTACTATATAATGACTAACCTTGAGAGGGGTTTCAACTATGAATCACGATGAATTAGATAGAATGCTTAGAGTTTTAACAGAAAAAGAGCTAAAATATAAATCAAATCCTGTTATATCGGAAAGATATAAAAAAATGGAGATAATTAACTGTGAAGGGCATGATGCTTATTTATTTGATGATAATGATATGAATATGGGCGAAAATATCACCCCACGTAAACATACACGATTTGTTGAAGTACCCATGCATGTTCATACTTATATCGAACTTAGTTATGTATATTCAGGAGAATTTACAGAGGTCATAAAAGATAAGACTGTAAAACTGAAAGAAGGACAGATATCTATTATAGATACAGGAATTCCTCATTCTATTTTACCAACTACTGAAAATGACATTATTATAAATATATTAATGAGTAAAGAATACTTTTCAACTGCCTTTCTTAGCAGGCTATCAAGTAAAGGCATTATCTCAGAGTTTTTAATTAATGCTATTTCTGATAAGAGGGATCATGATAATTATATAATATTTAATTCCGAAAATAACAAAAAAATCCCTATATATATAAGAGAGCTTCTTTGTGAATATTTTGATAAATCTTTATGTTCAAATGAAATCATTGATTGCTTTATGGTGCTTATATTTTCTGAATTATTGAGGGTATTTCAGTACGACTCTAGCCACTCTAACTCTAAATCATTAAATAATGCACCTGTTATAGAAATACTTAACTATTTAGAGAAAAATTATATGACATGTACTTTGATTTCCACAGCTAAGCATTTCAATTTTCATCCAAACTATCTAAGTAATTTAATTAAAAAAACTACTAATAGATCTTTTTCTGAAATTATATTACTTCAAAAGTTAACTAGAGCCTCTATCTTACTTGAAAATACTGACGTTCCTATTTATGGGATCGCAAACGAAATAGGTTATAACAATTTAAATTTCTTTTACAAAAAGTTCAAGGAATATTTTGGTGTAACACCAAAAGAATTTCGAGACAATTCTATTTCTAAATCTATTCAAAAATTTAAGTGAAAATATTTGCTTTTTTGAAGTTTTTCATACCATCATTATGCTAACTAAAAAATCCCCTAGCGGGGTCTATTCAGCTATCTCTCCCTGTATAGGCAAAAGCAGCCCTATAGGGCTGCCTCTTCTGCTGTAATCATACTAATTGCTCGTATATTTTACCCAGTCATATTCGGCGTACAGCGGATTTGCTCCATTATATGACCCTAACCAGCTATCTACTCCGGTACCATTCCATAAATTCATCATAATTTTGCCTGGCGTACTCGGAATATTCGTGGTTGCTGTATGTTTCAGAACACCGTCAACGTACCATTTAATATACCCTGGCTGCCAATCGAAAGCATAGGTATGGAAGCTCGTTGAAGCATCAAAGCCAAGATTGATAATTTTCTCGTGCCCACCGACTCCATTGGTATAATAGTTAAACTGTACTTTTGTCGTGTCCTTTCCTAAAAATTCGATATCTATTTCATCCCATTGCGTGCCATGGGAAGGTCCTGTATACGTGAAAAAGGATGAGACAATTCCCGTGTTTTTAGCAGGCTTCATGCTGACCTCGTACAGGCCATATCCGTAATTGTTCGTTGATCGGTACTCCCCACAATCAAATTTGTTGTTCGCCGGACTCGTTAAACTCAGCTTGAGCTTTCCATCATTCGTAAAGTTAACATTGTTGGCACGCCAAGTGCAATTGAACATCTGCCCATTGGAGTACCCATCTGCCTTTTGCCAAGTACTTGAATTAAAATAACTTAATGGTTCCCAGAACACATTCCCCGCAAATGCGCTTACCGAAAAAAACAGAGAAATCACACCTGTGATCATCAGCGTAAACCAAGACTTCTTCTTCATCATACACCTCCAAGGACAATTTCAAATATGAATGAAAGTTGTGGAACGTGGTTTCCAGCAAACGTAATATGATCTGCCGAAAACCAAATAATAGAGCTTGCCTGGACATTTACCCGCTAATAGCGTTCTCTTGGAATAACAGGGCGGGTCCCTCGATTTTGCAAAAGCTCCAAAACAACTACTGTTTATATGAGCGATCATAATGAAAATTCAATAAAATCCACGTAGGCATCCCAAGTGCCGTCATCACTCGTCAAGGCGAGTTTGATCTCCTGATCTCCAGTAGCGTGAGTAATATTGGACAAGGTTTGGACAGTCGGCGTTTTGCCCGTGAAATTGAAGGAACCTACAGTTACTCCGCCAATAACCAAGTCCACCTTGGCCGTACCAGCATTGCTTGAAGCCCCCCGCACTGAGATATTATGCGTAGAGTTGGCAAAATACTGTGAATATGATACATAGTCAGCATTGGCATACAAAGCGACCCCGTCAAACGGTGCACTGATCTTGCCTGCATAAGTGCCGCCAATCTTCATATTCTCGGCTTCAACCTTGGTTATCGTATTCCCTCCCGTGTTGGGAGTGAACTGCCAGGCATCCAAATTTAACAGATTGCCGCTGCCTGACCCAGTAAACACCAGATAGATGTTGTGAACCCCCGTTGCATTATTGATCGTGGTTTCTACTTCTCTCCAGGTCTGCATACCTCCAGTTGAAGGTACTTTCAAGGAGCCGACTAGAGGGCCTGTTTCACTGTCAAGCCGTACTTCAATGTTGCCACCGACATTAGTAGCCACATTAGCTTTGAATGTCTTCGCTCCGGCAGAGCCAAAATCAGCCTTCCCGACAGCGATCCAGTCCCCATTATGGATGTTGGTCACATTCAGATTGCTAATCGGGCCGCCACTGGCTTGTGTGGGTTCGGTCGTAACGCCTGCTTGCCAGGCAATGGTCTCCGCTTCAACTCTGGTATATGGGTTCATATTGGATAGCTGAGCGATTCCTGTCATATTCCCTTGCACCTCAGAGATGCTTCCGTCCTCCTTGTACACCAGCTTATTAATATGCGGAGAGCGATAGCCTTTTCCAGCTCCAATTTGAGCCTTGCTGACCGTTTGGGCATGGTATACGACATACCATTCATTCTTAAAATTAAATACAGCATGGTGGTTGTTGCCTCCAACGCCGAAGAACGTATACGGATTTTTTAGGAAATGACCTTTATAAGTGAAGGGACCCATCGGGTTGTCGCTAACCATATAACCGATTTCACCTGCAGGGTACTGTTGAGGGTGTGTTCCGGCAAAGTTGATACAGTACGAATAGTAGTATTTGCCGTTGTATTTATGAATACCGGAATCTTCAAACAGGTAAGGAGCGTCTATAGTGGTGGCGCTTCCAATAACGCTGGTCATATCTGCGCCTAATTTGATGACTCTGGCGGTTTTAGGATTTGCAATGGAAGCCGGATCCGACTCATTAGGAATTCCGCCACCGCTATACAGGTATCCCGTGCCATCATCATCTACCAGTACAGCCGGGTCAAAAAGCCAAGTCACGCCAGCCATCCCAGGTGTACTATGTGTCACAAGCGCTTTGCCAAGGGGATCTGTCCAAGGTCCGATAGGCGTGTCTGCTGTTAGGACACCAATACCTGCTCCCCCATTGGCAAAATATAAAAAGAACTTGTCTCTGCCATTTATTTTTTTATGCGCAACTGCTGGAGCCCAAGAGTTAGAGGCCCATTTGGCAATGCCTCTTCCACTGTTTTTGTTGTTGGCACCTGCGACTGGTATCGTTCCGTGATCCGTCCAGTTCACCATGTCTGTAGAGGATATGACCTGGATACGATCCAGCGCACTGAAGTCGTTCTCTTTAATCGATCCATCCTTGTTATACACGTACGTATCACTTGACATGTAAATATACACTCTTCCATCATACACCAATGAATAGGGATCAGCTCCCAATTTATGATCCATTAGAGGATTGGAATTTCCAGGTAGCTTTGCCAGTGGTCGATTGGCAGCATCTACATTTAGCATGGGAAAGACGCTGAGCAATAAAGCGAAGGAAAGAAATAAAACTAGACATTTTCTAATCATAACATAACCTCCGTTTTTTATATGGTCTAAAGCTGAGCTATCCGTAAATTTATCAAACTTAAGAATATGCTCAGACCTCTACCCGCAAGGAGAACTGACGTAAAGAGTGGTAAGGGATAGAAATAATCTGAAACCGCTTACAAATTATTGTTTGGAAACGCTCTACAAGAGAAGTCAATACTTACTTATCTCTGTCCTTATGCTGTGAACTTCAGTATTAATTGAATAAAGTATAGAATATAAAATATTAAGCACTAATATGTAATTCAATTCATAATAATGGATTTATTTGGAACGATCATACCATACTCTATCAAATATAACAATATCATTCTAATTTAAAAGAGCACACCAAAAGGGATGTAACCTACCGATTTGCTCTGTGAAATACTGACGTTTTTCCGTAACCGTTTAAGTATAATATTTGCCCTGAGTGGGTTGAGTTTGATTGTAGGCGAGCAAATTAAGGGCAGACTGTCTGTTAGGGTTATTGAGCAAAATCCACCCGCTAAATACATCACAATTTAGGCTTGGTCCACCGAAAGTTGAGTTAGGTTATTTCTAAAATCGGGCGCTCTCCTCTGTTGGACAGCGCCGATTTACAACCTTGATTAAGGCAAGATAACTACCGTCGGTATCGTTCCGATGAGGAAGATCCAGAAGCATTGTCTCTTCAACCTGGTTATCGTCTAACCCATAGCTGTTTGTCAGGCATAAACGAATATGATTATTGCATATAGCGTTCGCCATCCATGACAATGGTTTGTCCAGTGAAATAACCAATTTTCGGATTGGCAAGCTGGAGCACAAGCTCTGGATCACTTCTTTTTAGCTCGCACCATATATCAACAAAAGCAAGCTCATAAAAAATTGAGCGGATTGTATATCCTTATAGCTGAAGCTTATTATCACCAAAAAGATTTTGAGACCGCTTCGTATTACTACAGGCAAGGCCTTCCTGCTCAATGACAAAAAACCTCAGGGCTCCTTCTAGATGGATAAGGTCCCTGAGGTTTAATCATTTATATTCATTTATGGCTCATAACGCTTAATAACGATGACCGATTGTGGCCACCAATGCCGAAGGGATTGGATAGCCCGATATTTTAATGAGGCTTTACGTGCTTCGTGAGGCACATAGTCCAGATGAACCGTTGACCGAATGAGTGCTGGAATTGGCCTTTTTTTCAAATGGTGAAAAGCAGACTGAGCATGTTTCGAAACTTGAGAGAGCAACGAAATGAGAATGGATCGTTGTTATATCAGAAAAAAATATTTTGCAGGCCAGGGCCGTCGGTTTGAGCCGCTACCCTTGCCTGCAAACTGAAATCATTTCTTTTAAAAAAATGAAAACTGATTTAGAAAATAAAGTCGATGGAATCCGGCGAGAAGCCTTCCGGCTGCTCGTCCGAGTTCACCTGAATTTCGCTTAATAGCAAATCTGGATTAGCTCCAACCTGGGACAGGATCGCTATCAAATCTCCGGTTAATCGTTCAATAGCATCTGCGCCAAACAGCTTCGTGCAATATTCAAAGGAACCCTTGATCTGCCCGTCTTCATCACTCATGGACAAGGTCAAATCGAATTTGGAGGTCCTGTGTTCCTTAACATAAGGACTAAAGGACAGCGTTTCAAGTTGCGCTTCCTGTGACTCTGTATTTTCCAGTACAAACATGGTGTCAAACAACGGATTACGGCTTGCATCCCGCGCTACATCCAGCTTTTCCACCAGTTCTTCAAGCGGATAATCCTGATGCTCGAAGGCTTGCAGCGTACGTTCTCGGGCTTCCAGCAGGTAGCTGTGGAACGTTTGGTTGCCCTGCGGCTGGTGCCGGATGGCTAGTGTATTAACGAACATGCCGATCAGTGGCTCCAGTTCAGGCAACAAGCGGCCTGCTACCGGCGTACCAATGATCAAATCGTCCTGACCACTGTATTTGGACAGCAGGACGGTATAGGCACTCAGTAGCACCATGTACAGCGTACTTCCGGTCTGTGCCGCGATTCG
>NZ_JAALET010000021.1:0-62022 GCF_011800655.1 Paenibacillus sp. EKM10P
AACACGACCGTTAAGCCCTCCAGCGCCGATGGTACTTGGACCGCAGGGTCCTGGGAGAGTAGGACGTTGCCAAGCAAAAGTGAAAAAGGATGATAACCTCACTGAGGGTATCATCCTTTTTTTATGCATTTTGTGGAAGGGTATCTGCTTCTAAGGTTGACAGAGAGAAGAGGCTTTGCGACACTCTAAGTGTGTATTTTTTTAAAGGTCCAAGTATACGAGCGAGGTGACGAAGTTATGGAGATCAGACAATTACAACGTGAGGAATTTGAAGCAGCTATAGGATTATCCCAGTATGCTTTTCAGTTTACAATGACCCCGGAGGATCTGGAGAAAGCCAAGAAGAAATTCAAACCAGAACAAACATGGGGGATATTCGACGGACCTGACTTGAACGCTAAACTGACTTTGCTACCACTACAGGTATACATACATGGTCAGGTTTTTGATATGGGAGGCATTGCTGGTGTGGCAACGTGGCCGGAAAAGCGTCGCGGAGGTATGGTTTCACGTTTGTTGACGCATGCGCTTGAAGAAATGAAGACTGCAGGACAAAGCCTTTCTTTTCTGCATCCATTTTCTTTTGCCTTCTATCGTAAATTTGGATGGGAAACGTATACTGAGTACAAAAAATACGTCATTCCAATTGATAAATTCCCTGCTAAACTTAAAACAGAAGGTATAGTCAAACGGGATATCAAAAATATTTCAGAACTAGACCAAGTGTATCAATCGTATGCTTCACGTTACAATGGTACGCTGGTACGAGATAAGGAATGGTGGCAGGAACGGATTTTAAATGAGAATTATCGAACTGTAGTATATTACACAGATGCAGGCGATCCTCAGGGATATGCACTATACAAAATAGAAGATAAACAGTTAAATTGTGATGAGTTGGTATATGAAAATGAGACGGCACGTCGGGCTTTGTGGACTTATTTTGCAAATCATGACTCAATGATAACCCAAGGTAAATTTATTTACGTTCCAGCAGATGACAATCTGCCTTTTTTACTCGATGATCCGCGAATTCAACAGGAAACGGTGCCTTATTTTATGGGGCGTATTGTGGATGCTGTTGCTTTTGTAGAGAGATACCCTTTTGAGCAGATTGGAGAGGAAACAAGTCTAACCTTACATCTGACAGATCGGTATGCTCCTTGGAATGAAGGAGTATGGAGATTAACGATTACTACGGAGGGGCAAGGACATCTGGCAAGAGTGGATACAAGTAATTTATCTGAGAACGATACAGTAGCTGACTTGGAACTGGGAATTCAGTCATTAACAACTTTAATGCTCGGCTACCAGCAAGCTGATAACCTGTTTAATTGGGGGCGCATTGAAGGAAGCAGTGAGTCTGTGGCTGCACTTAAACGTGTAATACCAACAAAACAAACGTTCCTAATGGATTTTTTCTGATAAAGGCCCAATTAGATTTTCTTAATGCCCAACTCTTTTTAACCAAATTGGATGTGGGATATCATAATTATTCAAAGCTCTTTCCATAATGGGAAGAGTTTTTTTATTCTATGGTATAAAACATAATTAGATTGCGAAAAATGGTATTGACCCCTTGGCAAAAATGAAATTTGTGCTATAATACGAATATAGTCAAAGAAAGTCAAAGTCAATCAGAACCAGTGTGAATCTACAGAAGTGTAGCAATAATGACATGATTTGCGTATAGTTAGGAGCTGCTTCTTATGGATAGAAGAGAAGTGTATGATTTATCGCAAATAAAGGTCACACTAGAAACGAAACGGTACAATTCCAATGGATGTAGAACAGGCAATAGCCTGAATACAGCTTAGATTCGTGACTATACCGTTTGGTTAAGTTCAATATACGGCGGACTCTGTGGAGCGTGAAATGTATTTGAATACTTGCGTTTCCGTTAGTGGAGGATGATGAAATGCGCAATGTTTCCGACATTATTGAACAATATTTGAAGAGCATGCTGCTGGAAAGTCCCCAAGGCTTAGTGGAGATTCAGCGCAATGATCTGGCTGACCGCTTTTCCTGCGTACCGTCGCAAATTAATTATGTTATTAGTACCCGGTTTACGCTGGAAAAAGGTTATGTGGTGGAAAGTAAACGCGGTGGTGGAGGTTATATTCGGATTCAGCGAATTCAATTACCTGCACAGCATGCAATCCATACACACCTTCATCAGAGCATCGGGGAGGAAATTAGCCAATCGGCAGCAGAAGGATTGATTTATCAGTTAGAGGAAGCTCATTTTTTAAGCAAAAGGGAAGCGGGTCTAATAAAGGCTGCTTTATCAAGAGATACGTTATTGCTGAAGCTTCCCTATCGTGACCAACTGCGAGCAAGATTGCTTAAGGCTATGCTGATCTCGTTGCTGGCGGCCAAATAGCTAGTATCCATTAACCAGTGAATAGAGATTTGCAATTCAGATGTAGGGATTTGTAAAAATCCTGACGTTGAAGGAGGTGCTTTTATGCTGTGCCAAGAATGTAATATGCGGCCGGCAACTTTGCATTTCACCAAAATTGTGAATGGCGAAAAGACAGAGTTTCATATTTGTGAGACATGTGCGAAGGAAAAAGGGGAGATGATCCCTGGAACACCTAATGGCTTTTCAATTCATAGCTTGTTGTCGGGGATGTTGGATTTTGACTCCAGCACTAAAAGCCAGTCTTCAGGTCACAGTGTTCCCCAAAATCTACAATGCAAGGATTGCGGTATGACTTATACACAGTTTAGTAAGCTAGGACGCTTTGGATGTCCATCATGCTATCAATATTTTGATAGTCGTCTGGACCCTCTGTTCAAGCGTGTGCATGGTAGTACGAGTCATGTTGGGAAGGTTCCGGTCCGTACTGGAGGCCGATTAAAGGTTAAACGGCAAATTGATGATTTGAAAAAAGAGATGCAACAACACATTGTACAGGAAGAATTCGAATCAGCTGCTGAGCTTAGGGATCAAATCAGAAAGCTTGAAAAAGAAATGACTGAAGAGTAAAGTTTGTGAAGAGTAGGAGGGAATGCGTGATGCCCAATATCCGATTTACGGAAAAGCCGCTAAGTGATTGGATGCGTGGTGATGCTGCGGATTCGGAGATTGTCATTAGCAGCCGGGTAAGAATTGCGCGTAACTTGCAGCATCTGCCTTTTCCCATGCTTGCTACCAATCAGCAGTCGGAAGAAGTGCTTCAACGCTTAACGGATATCCTTCAGTATGATGATTTGCGTCGTTTTGGTACTTTTCATACCTTGAAAATATCCGAGTTGGATGAGATCGACAAACAGGTACTGGTTGAGAAGCACTTGATTAGTCCTAATTTGGCGAACGAATCTCGCAACGGTGCTGTGTTGATTAGTGATGATGAATCAGTTAGTGTTATGATAAATGAAGAGGATCATTTGCGTATTCAGTGCTTATATCCCGGATGTCAGGTTAGAGAAGCTTGGGAACGCGCTATGGTTATTGATGATGCATTTGAAGCGCATGTTGATTATGCATTTGATGATCGGAGAGGTTTTCTAACCAGTTGTCCGACGAATGTCGGCACAGGTATGAGAGCTTCGGTGATGATGCATTTGCCCGCATTAGTCATGACTCATCAAATCAATCGTATATTGTCTGCTGTTTCACAGGTAGGTCTTACAGTTCGCGGCATTTACGGTGAAGGCAGCGAAGCGGTCGGAAATTTGTTTCAGGTGTCTAATCAGATTACACTGGGACAAACCGAAGCGGAGATTATCGAGAATCTGCATGGCGTGGTGCTGCAAATTATAGAGCATGAACGTTCTGCCAGAGAACGATTGATGAATGAATCCATGCTGCGGATTACAGATCGGGTGATGCGTTCATTCGGTATTTTGTCATATGCAGCAGTTTTGGATTCCAAGGAGGCTGCACAGCGGCTGTCCGATGTACGTCTCGGTGTAGATTTAGGAATTTTGGAGCGTCCTTCCATTGCAGCGATGAATGAGCTTAATGTGATGACGCAACCCGGCTTTTTACAAAAAAGCTTTGGGGATAAAATGAATACCGGTGAGCGCGATATGTACCGGGCGAAGCTGATCCGGCAAAAATTAGGCACAACCCTTTAATATATAGAATGAACTGAAATACACACTGTGGAGGTGCAGGATATATGATGTTTGGAAGATTTACGGAACGTGCACAGAAAGTGCTTGCCTTGGCCCAGGAAGAAGCTGTTCGATTGGGACACAACAACATTGGCACAGAGCACATTTTGCTAGGACTCATTCGTGAAGGTGAAGGAATAGCAGCGAAAGCCTTAATCGGTTTAGGGCTGGGACTGGAAAAAATCCAGGATGAAGTGGAAACACTGATTGGACGCGGTCAAGAGCAACCGACGAACATTGCCTATACTCCACGTGCCAAGAAAGTCATTGAGCTGTCTATGGACGAAGCACGTAAATTGGGTCATACCTATGTAGGTACCGAGCATATTTTGCTAGGCCTTATTCGTGAAGGTGAAGGCGTAGCAGCACGTGTACTGAACAACCTGGGTATCAGTCTGAACAAAGCGCGTCAGCAAGTGCTTCAATTGCTCGGCAGCAGCGAGGCGGTTTCCAGCCATCACGGTGCTCCAGCTAATGTCAGCACGCCAACTCTGGACAGTCTGGCACGCGATCTGACGGCTTCTGCGAAGGAAAATAACCTGGACCCCGTTATTGGGCGCAGCAAGGAAATTGAGCGCGTTATTCAAGTGCTCAGCCGTCGTACAAAGAACAATCCTGTTTTGATCGGTGAACCTGGGGTAGGTAAAACGGCGATTGCCGAAGGATTGGCACAAAAAATCATAGCGAATGAGATTCCCGAAACGTTGCGCGACAAACGCGTAATGACACTCGATATGGGTTCTGTAGTAGCAGGTACTAAGTATCGTGGTGAATTTGAGGATCGCTTGAAGAAGATTATGGACGAGATTCGTCAAGCTGGAAATATCGTATTGTTCATTGATGAGCTGCATACGCTGATTGGTGCTGGTGGAGCGGAAGGCGCAATTGATGCGTCCAACATCCTGAAACCTGCTCTGGCACGTGGCGAGCTGCAATGTATCGGTGCCACCACGCTGGATGAATACCGCAAATATATTGAGAAAGATGCTGCTTTGGAGCGTCGTTTTCAACCTATAACCGTGGATCAACCTTCTCCAGAAGAAGCGATTCAAATCTTGTATGGTCTGCGCGACCGTTACGAAGCGCATCACCGTGTGAAAATCACTGATGAGGCTATTGAAGCTGCAGTAAGATTGTCAGATCGTTATATTACGGATCGCTTCCTACCGGATAAGGCTATTGACCTTATTGATGAAGCGGGCTCCAAGGTAAGGCTCAATTCCTATACAGTACCGCCAAACCTGAAACAGCTGGAAAACCGTCTGGAGGATATCCGTAAGGAAAAAGATTCAGCGGTACAAAGCCAGGAGTTTGAAAAGGCAGCTGCGCTGCGCGATACAGAGCAAAAAATTCGTGAAGAGCTGGATGTCACTAAAAACCAATGGAAAGAACAACAGGGGCGTACAGATTCCGAAGTTACACCAGAGGATATTGCTCAGGTTGTTGCCATCTGGACTGGTGTCCCAGTCAGCAAGCTGAAGGAAGAAGAAACACATCGTTTGCTGAATATGGAGCAACTGTTGCATGAACGGGTGATTGGGCAGGACGAAGCTGTTAAGGCAGTAAGTCGGGCGATTCGCCGGGCACGCGCCGGTCTGAAAGATCCGAAACGTCCAATTGGCTCCTTTATTTTCCTCGGTCCAACTGGGGTTGGTAAAACAGAGCTGGCACGCGCCTTGGCTGAATCTATGTTTGGTGATGAAAATGCGGTTATCCGTATTGATATGTCCGAATATATGGAGAAACACTCCACATCCCGTTTGGTAGGAGCGCCTCCAGGATACGTAGGATATGAAGAAGGTGGCCAACTGACTGAAAAGGTACGTCGTAAGCCTTACTCTGTTGTGTTGCTGGATGAAATTGAAAAAGCACACCCGGAAGTATTCAATATTCTGCTGCAAGTGTTGGAGGATGGACGTCTGACGGATTCCAAAGGACGTGTTGTTGACTTCCGTAACACTCTCATCATCCTAACATCCAACGTTGGTGCACAGGCGATCAAGCGTAACTCCACGCTTGGCTTTACAGCTGTTGTGGACGCTGGGGCGGATTACGATAACATGAAGGGCAAAGTGATGGATGAACTGAAGAAGAGCTTCCGTCCTGAGTTCTTGAATCGGATAGATGAAATTATCGTGTTCCATTCTCTTGAAGAAAAACATATTGCCGAAATTGTTTCACTCATGTCTGAGGAGCTGCGTAAGCGTCTGAATGAGTATGAGGTTGACTTTGAGTTGACAGACAAGGCTAAGAATTTCCTTGCCAAGGAAGGCTTCGATCCAGCGTATGGTGCGCGTCCATTGCGTCGTGCAATCCAGAAGCATATTGAAGATCGCCTGTCCGAGGAACTGTTGACTGGAAACATTTCTAAAGGCGACTCTCTCTATATTGATGAAGAGAACGGTGCATTGACAGTAACGAAAAAGGATAATGTATCCGCGAAGTCCTAAAGCAGTTTAGTAAATAAAACATTAGAAAAGGGTGTCTCGCAGGCTGGAAAGCTATTGCGAAGGCACCCTTTTTGTGTATTGAACACCTTGAAAGGGTAGGGTAAAAGCTTTGGGAAAGTTTGTGATATTGCTTTACGTCCGCCAAGCTTCAATGGTAAACTTTTATTGTTACAGCTCTTTCAGGTGCTGTGTGAAGATAAAATTGACATCATCGTTGTCAAGAAGGAGCCAAGGAATAAAGTATGGCTAAAGTGAAAACTAAATTTTCCTGTACAGAATGTGGCTATGAATCGCCTAAATGGTACGGAAAATGTCCTGGATGCCAGGCATGGAATTCCATGGTCGAAGAAACGGAAAGCGTTGTAAAAACTCAAGGAATGGGATCTTCCCTTCTTACTCATAGCACAAAAGACAAACCGCTTCCTATTATTGAAGTGGAGAGTGGCAAAGAAACACGAATTTTGACGGGAATTGGTGAATTAAATCGTGTACTCGGTGGAGGTGTGGTGCCAGGTTCACTTGTTCTGGTGGGTGGAGACCCGGGGATCGGTAAGTCTACGCTTATGCTGCAAACCTCTAATGAGCTGGCTTTAACTGGTTTAAAGGTACTCTACGTGTCTGGTGAGGAATCCGTCCGCCAAACGAAGCTACGTGCAGATCGCCTCGGTGCTTTGTCTCCCAGTCTGTACGTATTATGTGAGACGAATTTGGAGACGATTGAAGAAGCAGTGGACAGCTTGAAGCCGGAGTTTTTGGTCATCGACTCGATACAGACTGTATATTTGCCTGAGGTGACAAGTGCGCCTGGTAGTGTAGCTCAGGTGCGCGAGTGTACTTCACGATTTATGCGGATTGCCAAGGGATTAGGTATTGCTACAGTACTGGTAGGGCATGTGACCAAAGAAGGCGCTATTGCAGGTCCGCGTTTGTTGGAGCATATGGTCGATTGTGTACTTTATTTTGAAGGAGAGCGCCATCATACGTATCGGCTGTTGCGTGCGGTTAAGAATCGTTTCGGTTCTACGAATGAAATTGGTATTTTTGAAATGGCCGAAAGTGGTTTGCGTGAGGTGGCGAATCCTTCTGAGCTCTTCCTGTCCGAACGGCCACTGGGGGTGGCTGGTTCCACAGTCGTTGCCAGTATGGAGGGAACCCGACCTGTATTGGTTGAACTGCAAGCACTCATTGCGGCTACGCATTTTCCATCTCCACGCCGAATGGGTACGGGGATTGACCATCATCGGATGGGATTAATCATTGCCGTACTAGAAAAGCGGATGGGCATGTTTTTGCAAAACCAGGACGCTTATCTCAATGTTGCTGGAGGCGTAAAGCTGGATGAACCAGCGGTGGATTTAGCCATAGCGGTGAGCATTGCTTCCAGCTTTAGGGATGCTCCTACCAAGCCGTACGATGTGATTTTTGGTGAAGTAGGACTGACAGGCGAGGTGCGGGCTGTATCCCGAGCAGAACAGCGAGTGCGAGAAGCAGAGAAATTAGGTTTCAAACGGGTGATCATGCCCGAGAAAAGCTTGAAGGGCTGGACACATCCAAAAGGGATACAAATTATCGGAGTTGGAACGGTGGCAGATGCACTGGCAGCCGCATTAGATTAGGGGGCATTGAGGATGAAGGAAGCGAGCCAACTGGATAAAATGAACGATTTGCTACGGCTTGTGGCACCGGGAACTCCCTTTCGCGACGGATTGGAAAACGTTTTGCGTGCCAAAACGGGTGCTCTTCTGGTCGTTGGCTATAGCCCGGAAGTAATGGAAGTCGTGGATGGCGGTTTCTCTATTAATTGTGACTTTTCGCCGAACTATTTGTATGAGCTGGCTAAAATGGACGGCGCAATCATATTGAGTGAGGATTTAAAGCGAATTTTATATGCCAATACGCAATTGATTCCCGATTCCTCCATTTCGTCCATAGAAACAGGGATTCGGCATCGGACGGCGGAACGAGTTGCAAAGCAGACTGGCAAACTGGTTGTGTCTATTTCCCAGCGTCGTAATATTATTACGTTGTATCAGGGGACTTTACGGTATGCGCTCAAGGAAATCGGGGTTATTTTAACGAAAGCTAATCAGGCTATTCAGACGTTAGAAAAATATAGATCCGTATTGGGGCAAGCCTCAACGAATTTAACTGCATCTGAATTCGAAGAACTGGTTACCATGCCGGAGGTCGTTAATGTCATTCAACGGATCGAAATGGTGCTGCGCATCAAAATGGAGATCAAACGATTTATTAACGAGCTCGGGAATGAGGGCAGGCTGATTAGCATGCAGATGGAGGAGCTTGTCAGTAATATCGAGGAAGAAGCTTGGTTGCTGTATAAGGATTATGCCAAAGACGACAGCGACGAGAAGATCCGTGAAATTATATTGGGACTCAAACGTTCTACGGACGACGAATTACTGGATGTGAATCATATAGTACGTTTATTAGGCTACCCTTCTTCAGCAGCGACATCAGAAGAATATATTGCTGCACGCGGATATCGGGTGCTGAACAAAATACCTCGTTTGCCCAATGTGATTATTCATAATCTGGTAGAGCGGTTTGGACGTTTTCCACATGTCATCACAGCAACGATAGAAGAACTGGATGAAGTGGATGGTATAGGAGAGGTTCGTGCACGTACGATTAAAGAAGGGCTTAAACGTTTACAGGAACAAGTTTTCATTGACAGACAAATGTAAATGTAATACAGTGAAAGGATTATAATGGAACAATTCATACATTGAGGTGAAGAGATGATTACCAAATCAATTCCGAACATGTGTACCTTGGGTAACTTGTTTCTCGGAATGATCGCCATTTTATTGGCCGTAGACGGAAAATACAGTCTTGCCGCTATTATGGTTATTGTCGCCATGTTGTTGGACGGACTGGATGGAAGGATGGCCCGGGCTTTGAATGCCCAGAGCGAATTCGGTAAAGAACTGGACTCCTTATCAGATATGATATCTTTTGGTGTTGCTCCCGCAGTTATTATGTACATGGTTGCTTTTCATGATGCGAATTCGGCTTTGGCTTGGACGGTTACAGCCATTTTTCCGATGTGCGGAGCATTGCGTTTGGCTCGATTTAACGTACGTCCCGGTGTACCAGGTTATTTCACAGGTTTACCCATTCCGGCAGCAGGTGGCGTATTAGCCACGTTGTCCTTATTCCATAACGAGATTTCATTGTTATACATGTCGATTGCCATGTTGCTAGTCTCTTATTTGATGGTTAGCTCCATGAGATATCCAAATTTCAAAAAGGTCGGCCTTCCGAAAAAAGCGATCTGGGTTGCTCCGTGGGTCGTAATTGCAGCGGTGGTTCTAGCTGTTAAATTTCCTGATCAGCTGTCGAAGCTGATTTTTGTACCACTGGTGCTTTATGCGTTGTACGGTATGAAGCTGAACATTCGGAAGTTATCACGCAGACGTGGACGTGAGCGGGATCGTTCTAAACAGGAAGAACAGGACGATCAATATCGTCATTCGCAACGTTAGTGTCAGACAAGAACTACAAGAAGCATTTATTTCCTTGATTCATTCAAGGGGATAAATGCTTTTTTTATGCATAAAAAGTGAAAACACAGGGTTAGTTATGTGGGAAATGGACCATACTGGTAAGGGAAGTGCTATGTATCCAATAAATAGCAGACTATTGAAAAGAAAATAAAGGAGGTATAGAGACTCAATGTGGAGAAAGGCTATTTTAACTTTTACAGGATTGTGCGGCGCGTGGTTTGGCTATACGTTATACCAGCGGATAGGAGGCTTAGTAACGTGGATGCCACAATGGTTGAGTGATGGTTCTTTACCAGGAATGGCTGTTTGGATGTTAGCGGGAGCGGTGGTATTTATGGTTGGCTGCTCATTCGCAGGGGCGTCCGTGGCGAATCGATTGCAGCAGGGTATTGAAGGTTTGGTACGAATTCCGATGAATGAGATGATAGCAGGTGTCATGGGCTTAGCGGTGGGGCTGATCCTTTCCTTGGCAGTTTATCCACTCTTTTCAGGGTTAGGAGCACCTGGTTTACTTATCCAGACCGCGGTTACCTTGGTATGTGGATATGTGGGGTTGATGGTTGGGCTAGAAAAACGGGACGAGTTGTCATCCTTTTGGAGTTCAGGCTTTTTTGGTCGGGGAACGGATGTAGAAGAACGCAAGCTGGAGGAACATAAAATTTTGGACACCAGCGTCATTATAGATGGGCGTATTGCGGATATCTGCAAGACAGGTTTTATTGAAGGGACCATTGTGATTCCTGAATTTGTGTTGGAGGAGCTTCAGCATATCGCAGATTCTTCAGATTTACTTAAGCGTAATCGTGGGCGGCGGGGTCTGGATATTTTGAATAAAATTCAAAAAGAGCTAGATGTGAATGTGCTCATCTATGAGGGGGATTTTGAGGAAATTTCAGAGGTCGACAGTAAGCTGGTTAAGCTTGCAAAGGTGTTGCAGGGTAAAGTTGTAACTAATGATTTTAACCTGAATAAAGTATGCGAACTTCAAGGTGTGTCTGTGCTGAACATTAATGATTTGGCGAATGCAGTGAAGCCTGTCGTACTGCCCGGTGAGGAGATTATGGTGCAGATTATCAAAGATGGCAAGGAGCATGGGCAAGGTGTAGCTTATCTGGATGATGGTACGATGATTGTTGTGGAGGGTGGACGTGACTATATTGGCTCTCTCATGGAAGTACTGGTCACAAGCGTACTTCAGACCTCTGCGGGCCGTATGATCTTTGCTAAACCGAAATTATTGGAAAAAGCTCAATAAACGAGGTATGATGAAGTAGATGTGTTATCATACGGATCGTCCAAGTGCGATCAGGGCAGGAGTTATTTGAATGAACAATCAGGTAGGAGTCGTGATTGTGGCGGCCGGGCGCGGCTCCCGTATGGGAACGCAGGAGAGCAAGCAATTTCTGCTTTTGCGAGACAAGCCCATCTTCATACATACACTTGAAATATTCGCAGCAATGCCTGAAGTGGATGAAATGGTGATGGTTACTGGAGCTGGAGATGTGGAACGCTGCAGAGACTGGATTCATCAATACAAGATTGGTAAAAATGTACGGGTGGTGGCTGGTGGCAGTGAACGCCAGCATTCGGTTTATCGCGGTTTGCGCCACTTGCGAACAGATTGGGTGATGGTGCATGATGGTGTGCGGCCATTGATTCAGCCTGAGCTTGTACGTTCATGCCTGGAGGCTGCTCAGCGTACTGGTGCTTCTGTAGCGGCAGTACCTGTAAAGGATACGATCAAGCAAGTGAACGGGGATGGTATCATTACAGCAACGCCGGATCGCCGAAGTCTGTGGAGTATTCAAACGCCACAGACTTTTCGTCTTTCCGACCTGCTGCGGGCCTATGAGGAAGCGGAGCAGACAGGATTTTTGGGGACAGATGATTCCATGCTGGTGGAGCGAATAGGCATTCCAGTTACTGTCGTTCAGGGCAGCTACAAGAATATCAAAATTACTACGCCTGAGGATTTGGAGATGGCGGCGTTATGGGTAAAGACAGAGGGAGAGGATATCAAATGATTAGAGTGGGGCAAGGATTTGACGTCCACCAGCTGGTGGAAGGAAGGCCATGCATCATCGGAGGAGTAAATATTCCGTATGAAAAAGGTTTACTGGGTCATTCCGATGCAGACGTGCTGCTGCATGCCATTAGCGATGCTATCCTGGGTGCGCTTGGCTTGGGAGACATCGGAAAGCATTTTCCAGATAATGACCCTGAATTTAAGGACGCGGATAGTCTTAAGCTACTGGAGCATGTGTGGGGGCTGGCTAAAGAGCGGGGATACCGATTGGGGAACATCGATTCTACAATTATTGCGCAGAAGCCCAAGATGGCATCGTACATCCCGCAGATGAATGAAATCATCGCCCGGGTGCTGGAAGCAGAGGAGTCATCCCAGGTAAATGTCAAGGCGACGACGACGGAGCAACTCGGGTTTACCGGGCGAAGCGAGGGAATCGCGGCTCAGTCGGTTGTCTGTCTAATCAAGTAAATGCTATCATCTTGAGTAATTCTATTTGGAGGAGATTATATGAGCACGGAAGTTCGTGTACGCTATGCACCAAGTCCAACAGGACATCTGCATATTGGAAATGCCAGAACGGCATTATTTAATTATTTGTTTGCCCGCAATCAAGGCGGTAAATTTATTATTCGCATTGAAGATACAGATGTGAAGCGCAATATTGAGGGCGGAGAAGAAAGCCAGCTTAAATATTTGAAATGGTTGGGTATGGACTGGGATGAAAGTATAGACGTGGGCGGCGAGTTCGGACCTTATCGCCAGACCGAGCGCTTGGACATCTACAAAACATACTGGCAGGACTTGCTGGATCGCGGTTTGGCATACCGCTGTTATTGCACGGAAGAAGAACTTGAACGCGAGCGTGAAGAACAGATGGAACGTGGGGAGACACCACGTTACTCAGGAAAACACCGTGATTTAACAGAAGAACAGTGTCAGGCGTTTGAAGCAGAGGGCCGTGTACCAAGTATTCGTTTTCGCGTACCAGAAGATCGTGAATATACGTTTGATGATATTGTTAAAGGTCAAATTACGTTCAATTCCAAAGAAAGCGGCGATTTTGTTATCGTCAAAAAAGACGGTATTCCGACATATAACTTCGCTGTAGCGGTTGACGACTATTTGATGAAAATATCACATGTACTACGGGGTGAGGATCATGTATCCAATACACCGCGGCAGTTGATGATTTTTGAAGCTCTCGGCTGGGAGCCTCCACGCTTTGGTCATATGACGCTGATCGTAGGCGAGGATCACAAAAAGCTCAGCAAACGAAATGAATCCATTATTCAGTTCATGGAGCAGTACGATAAGCTGGGCTATCTGCCGGAAGCTATATTCAACTTTATTGCATTGTTGGGCTGGTCTCCGGAAGGCGAGGAAGAGATCTATGATCGGGAACAATTAATCTCGATTTTCGATCCTAATCGTTTGTCCAAAAGCCCAGCTGTATTTGATACAAACAAGCTTGCTTATTTGAATAATCATTATATTAAAAAAGCTGATCCTGAACGGATTGCCAGTATGGCAATTCCACATTTGCAGGCAGCAGGACTGTTGCCGAATGATTTATCGGCTGAACAACAGGATTGGGCTAAAGCTCTTGTCCGCTTATACCAAGAACAAATGACTTCAGCGTCTGATATTGTGGCGTTGTCTGAGTTGTTTTTTCGTTCACATCTGGAGTTGGATGCTGATGCGGCGGCTGTTCTGGCTGAAGAACAGGTTCCTGATGTACTTAGAGCCTTTGCAGCTAAGGTTGAAACGAGCGAGGAATTTACAGCTTCACAAATGGCCAAGCTGATCAAAGAAGTCCAAAAGGAAACTGGTTTTAAGGGGAAACAGCTGTTCATGCCGATTCGTGTGGCCCTTACAGGTCAAACTCATGGACGGGATCTGAACGAGACCATCTATCTACTTGGACGTGACAAGGTATTGGACCGTCTTAAGGCACAAATTAAAGGCTGATATTTCTTGTCAATTTGTTGTCTTTTCGCTATAATGACTCCATTGATATGGATTGATACTTACGTGTAAAGGCTGCGAACAGGAGAAGTACACTGCATAAGGGCATCTGCCAGAGAGGACGGTCGAGGGGAAACCCCAGGCTGAGAACCGTCTAGATGACCTGCGGAGGAAATGCGCCTGGGAGCCGTGCGCCCGAACCCTCGTTAGCCTACAATGCTAATGTGGCAAGGGCTTGCCGATTCGTTCCCGTTACAGGACGCCAAAGACGGACTTTTCTGCTTTTTTTGTAGCAGATATGTTCGAAGCAGAGTGGGACCACGTATATGCGTCTCTGCAGCCTAGGCTGCGGAGGCGCTTTTTCATTTTTATCAGATTCAGACTCGCTGTAGACTGAAAATTGTCGAAGAATGCTGGTGACTACGAAAATTGGCAAAATGTGAAGTGTGATGCGGCAAGGATATGGAGGGAATAGGAGGGCGACATGTTCAGGCATTTCAAATCCGATATTCAAACTGTTTTGGATAATGATCCGGCCGCCCGGAGTAAGCTGGAAGTCATTTTTACGTATTCTGGCGTTCATGCCCTTTGGGCACACCGAATTGCACATTGGTTTTATTTGCGAAAGTGGTGTACTCTAGCCCGTGTTATATCCCAGGTATCGAGGTTTATGACAGGAATTGAAATTCATCCTGGCGCTCGTATTGGAGATCGGCTGTTCATTGACCACGGCATGGGTGTTGTCATTGGCGAAACCTGTGAAATTGGCGATGATGTCGTATTGTATCAGGGGGTTACTCTTGGAGGAACTGGAAAAGAGAAAGGGAAGCGCCACCCCACCATTGGGAATAATGTCGTTATAGGCTCCGGTGCAAAAATATTGGGTTCATTTACGATTGGGGCGCAATCCAATATTGGCTCCAACTCGGTTGTGCTAAAAGAAGTTCCGCCAAACAGTACGGTAGTGGGTATCCCCGGGCGAGTGGTCAGGCAGGATGGCAGACGTCCAGATCGACTTAGTCACCAGCTGCCTGACCCGGTCGTCGATTCCATACGGTCTCTTCAAATGGAAATAGAACGATTACGAGCAGAATTGTCTGATTTGAAGGAGGAGCAATCTGCTCAGAAACATCAGGTGACCCAAGAGAATAAATTACAAGGATAATTTTCATGAGGGAGGAACATAACGATGTCGCTTCAAATTTATAATACAATGACGAGGAGCCGGGAGCCTTTTGTGCCACTGGAGCCTGGAAAGGTTAAAATGTATGTATGTGGTCCTACAGTGTATGATTACATTCATATTGGTAATGCACGACCTGTAATTGTGTTCGACGTGGTACGCAGCTACTTGGAGTATTTGGGCTATGATGTAAACTATGTGGTGAATTTTACGGACGTTGATGATAAGTTGATCCGCAAAGCTCGGGAACTTAATATGGAGGTTCCGGCAGTTGCCGAGAAGTTTATTGCTGCCTATCATGAGGATCTGACAGGATTGAATGTTCCTGCTGCCAGCATAAATCCTCGTGTAACCGAAAGCATGGATCTGATTATTGATTTTATCAAGGACCTGGTAGACAAAGGCTATGCCTACGAGAATGATGGTGATGTCTTCTACCGGACCAAAATGTTTAAAGACTACGGACAGCTGTCAGGCCAAAATTTGGAGGAACTCCAGTTTGGGATTCGCATCAATGTGGATGAACGCAAGGAGAATGCCGAGGATTTTGTACTCTGGAAAGCAGCGAAACCGGGAGAAATTTACTGGTCAAGTCCTTGGGGGGATGGACGCCCAGGCTGGCATATCGAATGCTCTGCTATGGCTCGTCACTATTTGGGGGATACACTGGATATTCACGGAGGCGGACAGGATCTGCAATTTCCGCATCATGAATGTGAATGCGCACAATCCGAAGTGATTACGGGTAAACCATTATCTCGCTACTGGATGCATAACGGATATATTCGCATAGATAATGAAAAAATGTCGAAATCACTCGGTAACGGTATTTTGGTTAAAGATCTGCGTGCTCGTCACAAGCCCGAAGCTTTACGTTATTTTATGCTGTCGACACATTACCGCAACCCTTTGAACTACAACCAAGAGACGATGAGTCAGGCGGAGAATAGTGTCGAACGGATTGCCAATGCAGTCGCCAATGTAAAGCATCGTTTATCCATGGCTTTGAAAGGTAATGAAGCAGTATCGGCTGAGCTGCAAATGAAGCTTGACGGGATATTACAGCAATTTGGCGAAAAAATGGATGATGATTTCAATACGCCTGATGCGATTACTGCGGTGTTCGAATGGGTCAGCGAAGCCAATCTTTTGTTGCAGCGTGATGTTGTCAATCAGGCGGAATTGCAAGCGGTGCTGCATACCTTCCATTCGATGAATACGGTGCTTCGCATTTATTCGGAACCGAGTGAAGAACTGCTGGATGACGAAATTGAGCAGTTAATTGCAGAACGTGTCGAAGCTCGTAAAACTAAAAACTGGGGTAGAGCTGACGAAATTCGTGATCTGTTAGCTACTAAAGGCATTGTGCTTGAAGATACGGCGCAGGGTATGCGGTGGCGGCGGAAATGAGTAATAAGCCACTGAACTCAGGAGCTGTGGAAGGCGCAGGAAACTGGTTTCCGTATCCTGCGTCCAAGCCGGCTCGCTTGATGCCCCCCATTGCGTTAGCTTACATTGGTGATGCAGTGTATGAGGTGGCTGTCCGGCAATATCTGTTGGCACAGCCCAACCTGCGTCCCAATCATTTACATCGACGAGCTACAAGGCTTGTCTCCGCCAAAGCACAGAGCCGTATGTTGGGATTGCTAGAAACGGTGCTGACGGATGAAGAACGTGATATTGTCCGACAAGGAAGAAATGCCAAATCAGGGAGCCTGCCCAAAAATGCTGATGTGCTTGAGTATCGGCATGCCACGGCGCTGGAAGGCTTGATTGGTTATCTTTATTGTGATGGACATTTGGACAGATTGAGAGAGTTGATTACGTACGGAATTGCACAAATGGAAAATGCAGAAAAATCATAAATTGGAGACGGATTGAACGAATTGATATCGACCGTTTCCCGGGAGGAAGCTAGAGATGGAAGAAGAATGGATTGCCGGTAAGCATTCGGTAACAGAGGCGCTGCGTTCAGGCAGGACGATAAATAAAATATGGATTGCGGATAATGCACAAAAGCATTTGACACTGCCGATTACGGCTGAGGCGAAAAAAGCAGGAATCATTGTTTTGCAGGTGGACAAGCGTAAGCTCGATCAAATGGTTCCAGGCATTCAGCATCAGGGAGTGGTCGCGCAAGCTGCACCTTTTGCCTACGCTGAGGTGGAGGACTTGCTTGCTAGTGCTCGCGCTAAGGGAGAAGAGCCGTTTTTGATTTTGCTGGATGAGATTGAAGACCCTCATAACTTGGGCTCTATCCTTCGTACGGCGGACTGCACTGGAGCACACGGTATTATAGTGCCGAAAAGGCGTTCAGCAGCTGTAACTGTAACGGTGTCTAAAACATCGGCAGGTGCTGTGGAGTACGTCCCGGTGGCGCGTGTGAGCAATTTGGGACAAACCATTGACCGTCTTAAAGAAGAAGGTGTATGGGTAGTTGGCACGGATGTTACAGCAACCGATCCCGTCTTTGGGAATGGAGTATTCACCGGTCCCGTAGCGATTGTCATTGGTAACGAAAATAAAGGAATGGGCCGTTTGATCCGCGAGAAATGTGATGTACTCGTCAAGCTGCCAATGGCGGGACAAATCAATTCCCTCAATGCTTCTGTAGCTGCAGGTGTCGTCATGTACGAAGTTTTGCGCGGACGACAGGCACGGGGCTAACGATATGGCTGACACGCGGGATGTTCTGCTTGTGGACGGTTACAACATGATTGGAGCCTGGCCCGAACTTTCCGCACTGGTACAATCTGGTATGCAGGAAGCGAGGGACAGACTTCTTGAACGACTGGCGGATCATCAGGCGTATTCGGGCAGAAGAGTCATCGTCGTATTTGATGCTTACAGGGTGCCAGGATTAGGTAAAACCTTTGCCCAGAGCAAAGTCCAGATTTATTTTACGAGAGAAAAAGAGACAGCCGACGAGTGCATCGAGCGATTAGTTCGTGAGCTGAGCAGCAAGAGGAGAAGCATTTACGTAGCGACAAGTGATCAGGTAGAGCAGCATGTGGCCTTTGGCCAGGGAGCACTCAGAGTATCGGCACGAGAATTACTGATCGAGATTGAGGAATCTGAAAGGGAAGTCCAGAAGCGAATCCAGCAGGATAACGCCAAATTGTCCCGCAATTCGCTGGATGGCAAGCTGAGTCCGGAGCTTCGAAAGTTGTTTGAACGCTGGAGAAGAGAATGATCCAGTAATTGGGATACTCTCCATTTTGAAACCATTGACAATTTTGTTAGCGCTCTTCTTTTTTAGGTTGTTGTGGTTGACGGTATCAGGTTACATCGCGTATACTTGTCGTATATTTGAGAGAGTAACGGGTACCTTGCGTTGCAGCCGGAGGGATTGTTAGTGAGTGTGGACCTCAAGGATATCATGTTGTCAAAGTTTGATTACAAAAATGATGAAGACATTGTCGGAGCAGTCCATGAAGGTGATGGGGAAGCGCTGGAGTTTCTGATTAACAAATATCGAAACTTTGTGCGGGCCAAGGCCAGATCCTACTTCCTGATTGGGGCTGATCGCGAGGATATTATTCAGGAGGGCATGATTGGTCTCTACAAATCCATCCGTGATTTTAAGGGAGACAAGCTTGCTTCGTTCAAGGCTTTCGCCGAGTTGTGCATAACACGACAGATTATTACGGCAATTAAGACGGCTACACGACAAAAGCACATTCCTCTGAACTCTTACGTATCTCTGGACAAGCCCATCTATGATGAAGAGTCAGACCGGACGTTGCTCGATGTGATTTGCGGAACACAAGTAAGTGATCCTGAAGAGCTGATTATCAATCAGGAAGAGTTTGTGGGTCTTGAGGACAAAATGTCCGAGATTCTGAGCGAGCTAGAACGCAAGGTACTTATGTTGTATCTGGACGGACGTTCGTATCAGGAGATTGCTGAAGATCTGGATCGTCATGTGAAATCCATCGATAACGCGCTGCAACGGGTCAAACGTAAACTTGAAAAGTATCTGGAAGTAAGGGATAGTTGAAAGTAGAGGCTGACATGGAAAAGGCTCGAGTTTGAGTCTTTTTTTATTCGTTTTGGGTATGCTGTGCAGGTTTATAAGTGTTGTAAATGATTTATACTAAAAAAGATGAATAATAGATATCGCTTTGATTTTGAAGCAGTATTTCAGAGAACAGCTTCAAAGGATGGACAGATGTAAAATGCACCACAACCGGGACTGCGAAATGTATGCAAACATTCGTTGACATGGAAAACCCCGTGTGATAAAGTGTTTTAGGTAGGCCTAAATTCGCGGTTTTTTTTAGGATCAATTATGAGACTTCCGGTGTTGGATGTCTTCGGGAGGTGCACATCATGCGGGTAATTATTACTTTGGCTTGTACAAATTGCAAACAAAGAAATTACACAACGACGAAAAACAAGCGTAATCACCCCGACCGCATGGAGATGAAGAAATTCTGTAAGTCCTGTAACGAACAGACTTCTCATCGGGAAACCAGATAGTTTTTGGAGGTGTAGTCGGCGTGAAACGCAGTTTCAAGTCTCTGTTTTCCTTTTTCTCTGAAAGCTGGGCTGAACTCAAGAAAGTTCGCTGGCCCAATCGTAAAGAACTGACCAACTATACGCTGATTGTCATAGGGACGATTGCGTTCGTCACGATTTATTTTTGGGTTCTCGATATCGGCATTTCCGCTGTGATCGAAGCGATTATCTAGGAAGGGTTCCAGGTGGCTTGATATGGAAAAAAGATGGTACGTCGTTCATACCTATTCAGGGTATGAGAACAAAGTCAAAGCCAATTTGGAAAAACGCGTTGAGTCCATGGGCATGGAAGACAAGATATTCCGTGTTCTTGTTCCTATGGAAGAAGAACTGGTAACCAAGGACGGTAAGAAAAAAACCGTTATGCGTAAAGTCTACCCTGGTTATGTCTTAGTCGAAATGGTCCAAACCGATGATTCTTGGTATGTTGTACGCAACACACCAGGTGTTACGGGGTTTGTAGGATCGACAGGCTCGGGTTCCAAACCGACGCCATTGCTTCCAGAAGAAGTTGAACAGATTCTGAAGCATATGGGCATGGTAGAGCCGAAACCGAAGATTGAATTCGATGTTAAGGAATCCGTGCGAATTAAAGTTGGTCCTTTTGCGAATTTTGTGGGCTCCGTGGAAGAAATTTTGGTTGAGAAGAGCAAGCTTAAGGTTCACGTCAACATGTTTGGACGGGAAACCCCGCTTGAGTTGGATTATACTCAAGTGGAGAAAATATAGATTTTTCTTACAGGTTTCTTGTGGGAGGATCGATAGATCCGTCTACCACTATTGAGTCAAGGAGGTGTCATCCATGGCAAAAAAGGTAATTAAAATGGTAAAACTGCAGATCCCTGCAGGGAAAGCTAATCCAGCGCCTCCAGTAGGTCCAGCTTTGGGTCAAGCAGGTGTCAACATTATGGCATTCTGTAAAGAGTTCAATGCTCGTACTGCTGATCAAGCAGGCCTGATTATTCCGGTTGAAATTTCGGTATTTGAGGATCGTTCTTTTACGTTCATCACCAAAACTCCACCGGCTGCTGTTCTGTTGAAAGTTGCTGCTAAAATCGAAAAAGGTTCCGGTGAACCGAATAAAACGAAAGTTGCAACTGTAAATCGCGCTGCTGTTCGTCAAATTGCAGAGCAAAAAATGCCTGACCTTAACGCAGCTTCCGTAGAATCGGCAATGCGTATGGTTGAAGGTACTGCTCGTAGCATGGGTATCACCATCGTAGATTAATTTTATTAATCTACGTGTGCCGGCAGTTTGACTGTCCGGCAGTGTGGGAGGAATATCCGCTAATACCACATAAGGAGGAAAAATATTATGGCTAAACATGGTAAGAAGTACCTGGAAGCTGCTAAGCTGATTGATAGCGAAGCAACTTACGAGCCTTTGGAAGCCGTTGAATTGGTGAAAAAGGCTGCGACTGCTAAATTTGACGAAACCGTTGAAGCAGCAGTTCGTCTGGGCGTAGATTCCCGTAAACAAGACCAGGCTGTTCGTGGTGTTGTTGTCCTGCCACATGGTACGGGTAAAACACAACGCGTTCTGGTATTTGCAAAAGGTGACAAAGTGAAAGAAGCGGAAGCGGCTGGCGCTGATTTTGTTGGCGATCAAGATATGATCAACAAAATCCAACAAGGCTGGTTCGAATTCGATGTCTGCGTTGCGACACCTGATATGATGAGTGAGGTTGGTAAACTGGGTCGTTTGCTCGGTGGTAAAGGTTTGATGCCTAATCCTAAAGCAGGTACAGTTACTTTCGACGTTGCCAAGGCTGTTCAAGAAATTAAAGCCGGTAAAATCGAATACCGTCTCGACAGAACCGCTCAAATTCATGCGCCAATTGGCAAAGCTTCCTTCAGTGCTGAACAACTGAACGAGAACCTTAAAGCCTTGATTGAAGCCTTGAACCGTGCGAAGCCAGCGTCTGCTAAAGGTGTATACCTGAAAAACATCGCTATTTCTTCGACTATGGGACCAAGTGCACGTGTGAACACATCTGTTTACAGATAATATTTCGGTTGACACGTTCAATCAAATTTGTTATTCTGTAAAAGTTGTGAGTCCTTGTGACTGACCGTTAAAGTTGAATATGCTTACCGTAGACAGTAGGTGCTTTCGGGCTTAATTTCCTACCGAGGTGTTATGATAGAACGTTTCATGCGACGGGCTTGTCCCGTCCATGTGGATTTATCAAGCCTTCGTACTCTACGGAGGCTTTTTTCATGCTCATGAAAACGACTTTGGTAGAACGCCAGAATGGGTGTTTCGAACAAAGTAGATAAATTGATCAGGAGGTGTACAGTTTGGCAAATGCAAAGGTGATTCAAGCAAAACAAGAAGCTGTTGAAGTTGTAGCTGCAAAATTGCGCGAGAGCGTAACAACTGTAGTTGCAGACTATCGCGGTCTGAATGTTGCCCAAGTAACTGAGCTGCGTAAGCAGCTTCGCGAAGCCGGAATCGAATTTCAAGTGCTGAAAAACACACTGCTCCGCCGTGCAACTGCGGCAGCAGAATTGACTGAACTGGACGCAGTATTGACAGGTCCTACTGCAATCGCGTTCGGCAAAGATGATGCAGTGTCTGCAGCTAAAATCTTGAACGATTTCGCTAAGAAAAACAATGCATTGGAACTGAAAGGTGCAGTTGTAGAAGGTCGTGTGATCGGTGTTGAGGAAATCAAAGCGCTGGCAGAACTGCCATCCCGCGAAGGTCTCCTTTCCATGCTCCTCAGCGTGCTTCAAGCTCCTATGCGCAACTTCGCGCTTGCGGTTAAAGCTGTTGCAGATAAAGAAGAGCAAAGTGCATAAGTTGGGATTTAAACCTGCTGTATAGCAGTTAAGAACAAAAAAATACGAATTTAAATGGAGGTTCAACCATGAGTAAAGAGCAAATCTTGGAAGCGATTAAAGGTATGTCCGTATTGGAACTGAACGATCTCGTGAAAGCAATCGAAGAAGAATTCGGCGTAACTGCAGCAGCTCCAGTAGCTGTAGCAGGTGGCGCAGCAGGTGGCGCAGCAGAAGCTGAGCAATCCGAGTTCGACGTAATCTTGACAAGCGCTGGCGCTTCCAAAATCAACGTTATCAAAGCAGTTCGCGAAATTACAGGTCTTGGCCTGAAAGAAGCAAAAGAACTGGTTGACAACGCTCCAAAACCATTGAAAGAAAAAGTTGCAAAAGAAGAAGCTGAATCCGTTAAAGCAAAATTGGAAGAAGCAGGCGCTTCTGTAGAAGTAAAATAATTGACTGCTCTTTAGCAGACAATGAATTAAAACAAACCCCTTGAGGTGATCTTCAAGGGGTTTGTTGCTGTAAAGCGGTAGTACAAACAGGTCTGAAATATTATTCTAAAGGCTATGATGTTAGTATAACCGTACAACCGAAAGAGGTGGGCGTGAATGGCTGATCATTATTACTCCAGACGGCCAGAGACGGCACATGAACGGCGAAGTCTGGAGACGGTGCTGCGTGGACGTTCCTATCGATTTGCCAGCGATTCAGGCGTTTTCTCAAAGCAGGGGATTGATTATGGGAGTCGTGTGTTGATTGAAGCTATGCAACTTCCTGCAAATGCCTCGGTATTGGATGTAGGATGTGGTTACGGGCCGATTGGTTTGACGGCGGCTACGCTTGTCCCGGACGGACACGTTACAATGGTTGATATTAACGAGCGAGCCGTTCAACTAGCGATAGAGAATGCGGAGCGTAATGGAATTAAAAATGTCACCATTAAGCAAAGTGATTTGTTTGCAGAAGTGCAACACGAACGTTTTGACGTGATCTTGACGAATCCTCCTATACGTGCAGGGAAAGAAACGGTTCATACCATATTTGAGCTTGCGTATGAGCATTTAAATGAGGGTGGAGCTTTATGGGTCGTCATTCAGAAAAAGCAGGGTGCTCCTTCGGCGAGCGCTAAAATAGAGAGCCTTTTCGGTCATGTGGAAGAAGTTACGAAGGATAAAGGTTATCGGATTTTAAAGGCTGAAAAAAGTTTTAGAAAAATGCAATAGGACCATTGACTTGAATCCTGGTCTGTGATATCATTATAAAATGTCAGTATTAGGATGCCCTCCATGGCTTTAGTTTGTTGAAATGTCAATAGATTTATGCGTAACAGGGTATAGTATTTATATCTCTTACGTATAATATAACCATTTTGGGCAAATCTACAAGTGATGAAGATCTTCCGGTATGAGGATTCTGCAGATACGTCGCTCTTTTTTCGAATGCATTCGAGTAAGGGCTTTTCTGTATTTGTAAGATCGAATCATCTGTATGTGTCTTATTATAAGGTCACAAACAGAGGTTCGCAATGTATTTTTAAAGTGAGTAGACATGAGGGGTGAGTTTAAGTTGGCAGGACATCTTGTTCAATATGGTCGACGCACTCGGCGCAGTTATGCACGTATTAATGAGGTACTCGAGGTTCCCAACCTGATTGAGATCCAACAAAAATCCTATGATTGGTTTTTGGAGGAAGGATTACGGGAAATGTTTCGGGATATTTCTCCAATTCAAGATTTCACAGGAAATCTGATTCTGGAGTTTATCGATTACTCTCTCGGAGAACCCAAATATACCGTTGACGACGCAAAGGAACGCGACGTTACGTATGCAGCACCGCTTCGGGTAAAAGTCCGGCTTATTAATAAAGAAACCGGGGAAGTGAAAGAGCAGGAAGTATTCATGGGAGACTTCCCGCTGATGACTGAAACGGGTACGTTTATTATTAACGGTGCGGAACGGGTTATTGTCAGCCAGTTGGTTCGCTCTCCCAGCGTCTATTTCAGCACAAAAGTCGACAAGAATGCGAAAACAACATACACCGCAACGGTAATTCCTAACCGGGGGGCTTGGCTCGAACTGGAGATGGATGCGAAGGATATTATCTATGTCCGGATTGACCGTACCCGTAAAATTCCGGTTACGGTGTTGCTGCGTGCGCTTGGCTTTGGCACTGATGCTGAGATTCTGGATTTGCTCGGCAATGACGAATATATCCGCAACACACTTGATAAAGACAACACGGATTCCACGGAGAAAGCGCTGATTGAAATTTATGAGCGTCTTCGTCCGGGTGAGCCACCAACATTGGATAACGCAAAGAGCTTGCTTGTTGCACGCTTCTTTGATCCAAAACGGTATGACCTGGCCAACGTAGGCCGTTACAAAATCAATAAAAAGCTTCACATCAAAAACCGTCTGTTCAATCAACGTCTTGCTGAGACACTGATTGATACGACAACTGGTGAAATCATCGCTGAAGCAGGGCAAATGGTAGACCGCCGCCTGTTGGACGAGATTTTGGCACAACTAGAAGAGTCGGTTGGACATCGTACGTATCATGTTGCTAGTGGCGTATTGGAAAGCAACGATATTCCGCTTCAAACGATCGATGTATTCTCGCCAATTGAAGATGGTAAAGTAGTGAAGCTGATTGCCAATGGAAATATCGATAAATCGGTTAAGAACATTACGCCTGCCGATATTATTTCCTCCATCAGTTATTTTATTAACTTGCTTCACGGAATCGGAAGTACAGACGACATTGACCATTTGGGTAACCGTCGTTTGCGTTCTGTAGGTGAGTTGCTGCAAAATCAGTTCCGTATTGGTCTGTCCCGTATGGAACGCGTGGTACGCGAAAGAATGTCAATTCAGGATGCTAATGTAATTACGCCACAGGCGCTGATTAACATACGTCCGGTCATTGCGTCGATTAAAGAGTTCTTTGGTAGCTCCCAGCTGTCTCAGTTCATGGATCAGACAAACCCGCTTGCTGAATTAACGCACAAACGTCGTCTGTCTGCACTCGGACCCGGCGGTTTGACGCGCGAACGCGCGGGCATGGAAGTACGTGACGTCCATCCGAGTCACTACGGCCGTATGTGTCCTATCGAGACACCAGAGGGACCAAACATTGGTTTGATCAACTCTTTGTCCACTTTCGCACGTATCAACGAGTACGGATTTATCGAAGCTCCTTATCGCTGGGTAGATCCGAAAACCGGAAAAGTTACAGATCAGATTGATTACCTGACTGCTGATGAAGAAGATAACTACATCGTTGCTCAGGCAAATGCGGAATTGACGGAAGAAAACACCTTTAAGGATGAAATCGTTATTGTCCGTTATAACAAGCAGTCTGATAACATTATTCCGATGGCAAGTAGCCGTGTTGATTACATGGATGTATCGCCTAAACAGGTCGTATCGGTCGCTACTGCACTGATTCCGTTCCTGGAGAATGATGACTCGAACCGCGCATTGATGGGTTCCAACATGCAGCGGCAGGCTGTTCCACTACTGATTCCGAAAGCGCCTTTGGTAGGAACAGGGATGGAACATAAGTCTGCAAAAGATTCTGGTGTTTGCGTTGTGTCCAAGTACAACGGGGTAATTGAACGTTCTTCGGCTAACGAAATTTGGTTGCGTCGTATTGAAAATGTAGATGGTACTGAAGTAAAAGGCGATATTGTTAAGTATAAATTACACAAATTTATGCGTTCTAACCAAGGAACATGCATCAACCAGCGTCCAATCGTAAACAGAGGCGATATTGTCAAGGTTGGCGATATTCTAGCGGATGGTCCATCCACAGAAATGGGCGAGTTGGCATTGGGACGTAACGTTGTCGTAGCGTTCATGACTTGGGAAGGTTACAACTACGAGGATGCGATCTTGCTGAGCGAGAAGTTGGTTAAAGAGGATGTATACACCTCGATCCATATCGAGGAATACGAATCCGAGGCTCGTGATACGAAGCTTGGACCAGAAGAAATCACTCGTGATATTCCGAATGTTGGTGAAGAAGCGCTTCGTAATCTAGATGAGCGCGGCATCATTCGCATCGGTGCGGAAATTGCCGCAGGTGACATTCTTGTTGGTAAAGTAACACCTAAGGGTGTGACTGAGCTGACAGCTGAAGAACGTCTCTTGCATGCAATCTTCGGTGAGAAGGCGCGCGAGGTTCGCGATACTTCCTTGAGAGTTCCTCATGGAACTGACGGGATCGTTGTAGATGTTAAAGTATTTACACGTGAAAATGGCGATGAGCTGCCACCGGGTGTAAACCAGCTGGTACGCGTATACATTGCTCAAAAACGTAAAATTTCCGAAGGCGATAAAATGGCCGGACGTCACGGTAACAAGGGTGTCGTTGCCCGTATTCTGCCTGAAGAAGATATGCCATTCTTGCCAGATGGTACCCCAGTACAAGTCGTACTGAACCCACTGGGCGTACCTTCACGGATGAACATCGGACAGGTGCTCGAAGTGCATCTGGGTATGGCTGCAATGCGTCTTGGTATTCATGTGGCAACTCCAGTATTCGATGGTGCCAAGGAGTATGACGTATTTGATACGATGGAAGAAGCGGGTATGCAACGCAATGGTAAGACGGTGTTGTATGATGGACGTACAGGTGATCGTTTTGAACGTGAAGTTACTGTCGGTGTCATGCACATGATCAAACTGGCGCACATGGTCGACGATAAGATCCATGCCCGTTCTACAGGTCCTTACTCTCTCGTTACGCAACAGCCGTTGGGTGGTAAAGCCCAATTCGGTGGTCAGCGCTTCGGGGAGATGGAAGTATGGGCACTGGAAGCCTACGGTGCAGCATACACGCTTCAGGAAATTTTGACTGTGAAATCCGATGATGTGGTTGGACGTGTTAAAACTTACGAATCCATCGTCAAAGGTGAAAATGTCCCTGAACCGGGTGTTCCTGAATCATTCAAGGTCTTGATCAAAGAGCTGCAAAGCTTGGGTATGGACGTGAAGATTCTGTCTGAAGACGAACAAGAGATCGAAATGAGAGAGCTTGATGATGAAGATGACACAACTGGCGATAAGCTGAGTTTGAATCTGGAAGGCTCTGAGGTTGGCGTAGAGTAATTTGACTGCTGACTGACTCATATCAGCTTTGTTATATGCCTCGATCCATTTTTGGATGGATCAGGCTTCTTGATACCGCCCGGTGCTGCCGGGCGGTATCAAACCTAAAAACTCAGGATTTGGTTAAGGAGGGTTGCTCCTTGTTGGACGTTAACAATTTCGAATATATGAAAATCGGGCTTGCTTCCCCCGAAAAGATTCGTTCTTGGTCCCGCGGAGAAGTCAAAAAACCGGAGACGATTAACTATCGTACGCTTAAACCGGAAAAAGAAGGACTATTTTGCGAGAAAATTTTCGGACCTACGAAAGATTGGGAATGTCACTGTGGTAAGTACAAACGTGTACGCTATAAAGGTGTTGTCTGTGACCGTTGTGGAGTAGAAGTTACTCGCGCTAAGGTTCGCCGTGAGCGTATGGGCCACATTGAGTTGGCAGCTCCTGTATCGCACATTTGGTACTTCAAAGGCATTCCGAGTCGTATGGGTCTTGCTCTTGATATGTCTCCAAGATCTTTGGAAGAGATCATTTACTTCGCATCTTATGTTGTAACCGATCCAGGAGATACGCCTTTGGAGAAAAAGCAACTCCTGTCCGAGAAAGAATACCGCAGCTATCGTGAGAAATATGGCTACGGATTCCAGGCAGGAATGGGTGCTGAAGCGGTTAAAAAGCTTCTTCAAGATTTAGATATAGACAAAGAATTGGAATTTTTGAAAGAAGAGCTGCGTACAGCTCAAGGGCAACGTCGAAACCGTGCGATCAAGCGCCTTGAAGTTATTGAGGCATTCCGTAACTCTGGCAACCAACCGGATTGGATGATCATGGACGTACTGCCTGTTATTCCTCCTGAGCTTCGTCCAATGGTACAGTTGGATGGTGGACGTTTTGCTACTTCTGACCTTAATGATCTGTATCGTCGTGTTATTAACCGTAATAACCGTCTGAAACGCTTGTTAGATCTGGGTGCGCCAGATATTATCGTGCAAAATGAAAAACGGATGCTGCAGGAAGCTGTTGACGCTCTGATTGATAATGGTCGTCGTGGTCGTCCTGTTACAGGTCCGGGTAATCGTCCTTTGAAATCCCTCAGCCACATGCTGAAAGGTAAACAAGGACGTTTCCGTCAAAACTTGCTCGGTAAACGTGTTGACTACTCCGGTCGTTCCGTTATCGTAGTAGGTCCGTACTTGAAGATGTACCAATGCGGTCTGCCAAAAGAGATGGCGCTGGAGCTGTTTAAGCCTTTTGTTATGAAAGAACTTGTTAACAAAGGTTTGGCACACAACATTAAGAGTGCGAAGCGTAAAGTAGAGCGTGTGAGTGCTGAAGTATGGGATGTGCTCGAAGAAGTAATCAAAGAACATCCGGTTCTTCTAAACCGTGCCCCTACGCTGCATAGATTGGGTATTCAAGCGTTTGAACCGATCTTGGTTGAAGGTCGTGCAATTCGTTTGCATCCACTCGTATGTACGGCGTATAATGCCGACTTTGACGGTGACCAAATGGCGGTTCACGTTCCGTTGTCTGCAGAAGCTCAAGCGGAAGCTCGTTTGCTCATGCTGGCATCCGGCAACATTTTGAATCCAAAAGACGGCAAGCCTGTTGTTACCCCTTCCCAGGATATGGTCCTTGGTTCATTCTATTTGACTATGGACAACAAGGAAGAAGAGGGAAGCAACATGATCCTTCGCAACCCGAATGAGGCTATCTCGGCTTATCAACGTGGAACAGCGGGTCTTCATGCTCGTGTAGCTATTCCGGTTAAGGCTTTGAATAAAACTAGCTTTACAGAGAAGCAACAGGATGCAATGTTGATTACAACCGTGGGTAAAATTATCTTTAATGAGATTTTCCCGGCAAGCTTCCCGTACATCAATGACGCTACTCGTGCCAACCTGCTCTATGGTACTGCTGAAGAGTTCTTTGTTTACGATAAGGGTGTAAACCTCACTGAAGCCATCCAGAACGCTCCGCAAGCTAGTGGAGTGGGCAAGGATTACCTTGGTAATATCATCGCCCGTTGCTTTGAGATTTACCATACGACAGAAACTGCTGTGATTTTGGATAAAATCAAACAGCTTGGCTTTACGTATTCTACTCGTGCAGGTGTGACGGTTGCTGTGGCAGACGTAGTTGTACCTCAAGAGAAACAGGATATTCTTAAAGCGTCTGATGATAAAGCGCAAGTCGTGACCAATCAGTACCGTCGTGGTCTGATTACGAACGAGGAACGCTATGATCGGATTATTGATATTTGGTCCAAGGCCAAAGACGATATTACAGACATTTTGATGAAATCCATGGATCGCTACAACTCTATCATGATGATGGTTGACTCCAAAGCGCGTGGTAACAAATCTCAGATTACCCAGCTTGGCGGTATGCGTGGACTGATGGCGAATCCATCGGGTCGTATTATCGAGCTCCCAATTAAATCGAATTTCCGTGAAGGTCTGACAGTACTCGAGTACTTCATCTCCACTCACGGAGCGCGTAAAGGTTTGGCGGATACAGCGTTACGTACGGCTGACTCCGGTTACCTGACTCGTCGTCTCGTTGATGTGGCACAAGATGTTATCGTGCGCGAAGATGACTGCGGAACGGATAAAGGCTTTACAGTAAGCCGCATCCAAGACGGTAAAGAAGTCATTGAGGACCTGTACGATCGTCTGGAAGGTCGTTATTGTTTCGAAACCGTACGTCATCCTGAGACGGGTGAGATCTTGGCTAGACGCAACGAATTGATTGACTCCAACAAAGCTGAGGCGATCGTCAAAGCTGGTGTGGATAAAGTTCAAATTCGTTCCGTGCTAAGCTGCCGTGCCAAACATGGCGTCTGCAAAAAATGTTACGGCCGTAATCTGGCTACTGGCAAACACGTTGAGATTGGTGAAGCGGTTGGTATTATCGCGGCTCAATCCATCGGTGAACCAGGGACACAGCTCACCATGCGTACGTTCCACACAGGTGGTGTAGCGGGCGACGATATCACACAAGGTTTGCCTCGTATCCAGGAGCTTTTTGAAGCACGTAATCCTAAAGGTCAGGCAACCATCAGTGAAATTGACGGTGTAGTTAAAGAAGTTCGTGAAGGGAAAGACCGTCGCGAAATCGACATTCAGGGTGAAGCTGAAACAAAAACCTATTCGGTCACTTATGGTTCACGTTTGCGCGTAAGCGAAGGCATGACTGTTGAAGCCGGGGACGAACTGACGGATGGTTCGATTGACCCTAAAGAAATGCTGCGTATTAAAGGTATTCGCGGGGTGCAGAACTATATCCTTCAGGAAGTTCAACGTGTATACCGGAACCAAGGTGTTGAAATCAACGACAAGCACGTAGAAGTTATGATTCGTCAAATGTTGCGTAAAATTCGTATCATTGATGCGGGTGACACAACACTACTTCCAGGTTCATTTGTGGATGTACATGAGTATGAAAATGCAAACAAGATAGCGATTCTCAGCGGCCAAGAACCAGCGGTAGCCAAACCGGTTCTCCTTGGTATTACCAAGGCCTCTCTGGAAACGGACTCCTTCTTGTCAGCAGCTTCCTTCCAAGAAACTACTCGTGTCCTGACAGATGCAGCTATCAAAGGAAAAGTCGATCAGTTGCTTGGATTGAAAGAGAATGTAATTATCGGTAAATTGATCCCTGCGGGAACAGGTATGAATCGTTACCGTAGCGTGAAATTTGCCCAGCCTGAAGAGGGGCAATCCTCATCTGAGGAACTCGAACCCATTTCAGCTGAGTAGTAATATAAAAATAATATGATAAGCCCGGAACACCGTAGATATAAGCTTTGGTAAAGGCTGTAGCAACGGTGCTCCGGTACTTCTTATAAAAATGTAACGTATTACTGTGTTTAAATAGATTATAGTTGATAATTGTCTTGACATTGTTCATAGTCAATGCTAATATAGCAAAGGTGCGTGAGCAGCCTATATGCTATTGGGTCTTTTCGGAGGAATGAGATATGTCTAAAGAACAGGGACTGCAAGATGCTCATGTCAAAATCGGTACCAAACAAACCATTCGTATGGTAGAAATGGGCTTCGCCTCGGAAGTATATGTGGCAGAAGATGCAGATCAGCGTTTCACTTCCAACATCATTGATTTGTGCAACAAGCACGGGGTCAAAGTGACTCTCGTAGATACAATGAAAAATCTCGGAGCTGCATGCGGGATTGAAGTGGGAGCCGCGATGGCTGCTATCGTAAAACAATAGGGTAAGGAACGTTTTTGTCTAGGGAATCGTTATTCTTGGCGGCAAAGACTTTTCATTTGTTCTTTTATGAACCGCCTGGGTCTGTGGGCTTAGATAAGGTTTGTAAAGTAACAGCAAAAATTGAGGAAGGGGGTGGCAACCAACATGCCAACTATTAATCAACTGGTTCGTAAAGGACGTCAAGCCAAAATCGAGAAATCGAAATCACCGGCTTTGCAAAAAGGTTTTAATGCCTTGAAACGTGAAGCTACCGACATCAGTGCCCCGCAAAAACGCGGAGTTTGCACTCGTGTAGGTACTATGACTCCGAAAAAACCAAACTCCGCACTTCGTAAATATGCTCGTGTTCGCTTGACGAACCGTGTAGAGGTGACTGCTTACATTCCAGGTATTGGACATAACCTTCAAGAACACAGCGTAGTGCTGATTCGTGGCGGTCGTGTAAAAGACCTTCCGGGTGTGCGTTACCACATCGTTCGCGGTGCTTTGGATACTGCAGGCGTAAACAACCGCATGCAAGCTCGTTCCAAATACGGCGCAAAACGCCCTAAAGCTAAAAAATCCTAATGAATATAAACCGCGTATGCAGGTTTAACATGTAAGAAAGGGGGATATCCATGCCACGCAAAGGTCCAGTTACCAAAAGAGACGTGTTGCCAGATCCGGTATACAACAGCAAGTTGGTTACTCGCTTGATCAACCGCATCATGCTCGACGGAAAACGAGGCGTTGCTCAAAGCATTCTGTATAATGCGTTCAAGCTTATCCAAGAACGTACGGGTAATGACCCGATGGAAGTATTTGAAGCAGCTATCAAGAATATCATGCCAGTCCTGGAAGTTAAAGCACGCCGTGTCGGCGGTGCCAACTACCAAGTACCAATCGAGGTAAAACCAGAAAGACGTACGTCCCTGGGATTACGTTGGCTCGTAAACTACTCCCGCAACCGCGGCGAGAAAACTATGGAAGAGCGTTTGGCGGCTGAGATTATCGATGCTTCCAACAACACAGGCGCTTCCGTGAAGAAACGTGAAGACACGCACAAAATGGCTGAAGCGAACAAAGCGTTTGCTCACTATCGTTGGTAGGATTCAGCTAAAAAAAATAACTTCAATTTTGAAGGGAGACCCATTTCATGGCAAGAGAGTTCTCCTTGAAAAATACACGTAATATCGGGATCATGGCTCATATTGACGCGGGTAAAACCACAACAACAGAGCGGATCTTGTTCTACACAGGCCGTACGCACAAAATCGGTGAAGTTCACGAAGGTGCTGCGACAATGGACTGGATGGAACAAGAACAAGAGCGCGGAATCACGATTACTTCCGCTGCGACGACCGCTGCCTGGAAAGGTCACCGCGTCAATATCATCGACACCCCGGGGCACGTTGACTTCACTGTTGAAGTTGAACGTTCCCTTCGTGTATTGGACGGAGCAGTTGGTGTTTTCAGTGCGAAAGAAGGCGTTGAGCCTCAGTCTGAAACCGTATGGAGACAGGCTGATCGCTATGGCGTTCCACGGATCGCATATGTAAACAAAATGGATATTATCGGTGCCGACTTCTTGAACGTTGTAGCTGATATGCGTGATCGCCTTCAAGCGAACGCAGTTGCTATTCAACTTCCAATCGGTGCAGAAAATGACTTTTTAGGTATCATCGATATTGTTGAACAAAAGGCTCATATGTACAAAGATGACCTTGGTCAAAATATCGAAGAAGCCGAAATTCCTGCGGACTACAAAGACAAAGTTGAGGAACTCCGCAACGAATTGATCGAGAAGGTTGCTGAACTGGATGAAGATTTGACTATGAAATACCTTGAAGGCGAAGAGATCACGGTTGAAGAAATTAAAGCCGCTCTCCGTAAAGGTGTTGTAGAAGTTAAGATCTTCCCAGTTATCTGTGGATCTTCTTACCGTAACAAAGGTGTTCAGCTGATGCTGGATGCAGTTGTTGATTACCTGCCAGCTCCTATTGATGTACCAAGTATTCAAGGTCATCTGGAAGATGGAACGGAAGTTGAACGTCATTCTTCTGATGAAGAGCCTTTCTCCGCATTGGCCTTCAAAATCATGACGGACCCTTACGTTGGTAAATTGACATTCTTCCGCGTATATTCCGGTGTTCTTCAATCCGGTTCTTACGTATTGAATGCAACAAAAGGCAAACGCGAACGTATCGGACGTATCCTTCAAATGCATGCGAACAGCCGTCAAGAAATCACTGAAGTATACTCCGGTGACATTGCGGCAGCCGTAGGTTTGAAAGATACAGGTACAGGTGATACACTGTGTGATGAGAAGAATCCTGTTATTCTCGAATCCATGAACTTCCCTGATCCGGTTATCGAAATCGCGGTTGAGCCTAAAACCAAAGCTGACCAAGACAAAATGGCAGTTGCACTCGGTAAGTTGACCGAAGAGGATCCAACTCTTCGCGCTTCGACTAACGAAGAAACTGGTCAAACTATCTTGGCAGGTATGGGTGAGCTTCACTTGGACATTATCATTGACCGTATGCGTCGTGAGTTCAAAGTGGAAACCAATGTTGGTAAACCACAGGTAGCATACCGTGAAACATTCCGTGCTCCAGCACGTGTTGAAGGTAAGTTTGTTCGTCAATCCGGTGGTCGTGGTCAATATGGTCACGTATGGGTTGAGTTCGAACCACTTGAGGCAGGTACTGGTAGCCAGTTTGAAAGCAAGGTTGTCGGTGGCTCTGTTCCAAGAGAATACATCGGACCTGCACTTGCTGGTATTGAAGAGCAAATGAAGAACGGTGTCCTTGCAGGCTTCCCGCTTGTGGACGTTAAAGCTACAATTGTGGATGGATCATACCATGATGTCGATTCCAATGAGATGGCATTTAAAATTGCCGGTTCAATGGCGCTGAAAGCAGCGAAAGACAAATGTAAACCTGTATTGCTTGAGCCGATTATGAAAGTTGAAGTAACGGTTCCAGAGGAATACATGGGAGACGTAATGGGTATGTTGAACTCCCGTCGTGGTCGGATTGAAGGTATGGATTCCCGTGGCGGTGCCCAAATTATTCGTGCAATGGTTCCATTGTCCGAAATGTTTGGATATTCCACTACACTTCGTTCCGGTACACAAGGACGCGGTGTGTTCTCCATGGAGCTTCATCACTATGAAGAAGTTCCGAAGAGCATTGCTGAAGAGATCGTTGCCAAAACCAAAGGCGGCGAGTAATACAGTGTATTAGCTGATCGGATACTCTAGGTTTTCCAAGAGGTTTCCGACAGCCTAAAAATAAAACATGTTATTGAGGAGGAATTGTTCAAATGGCAAAGGCTAAGTTTGAACGTAACAAACCGCACGTTAATATCGGTACAATTGGTCACGTCGATCATGGTAAAACAACTTTGACTGCTGCAATCACAACTGTACTTTCCAAAACTTACGGTGGTGCTGCTGTAGCATTCGATCAAATCGATAAAGCTCCAGAAGAGCGCGAACGCGGTATCACAATCTCCACTGCACACGTGGAATATGAAACACCTAACCGTCACTATGCACACGTTGACTGCCCAGGTCACGCCGACTATGTTAAAAACATGATCACTGGCGCTGCACAAATGGACGGAGCTATTCTGGTTGTATCCGCAGCTGACGGTCCTATGCCACAAACTCGCGAACACATCCTCTTGTCCCGTCAAGTAGGTGTTCCATACATCGTTGTATTCCTGAACAAATGCGACATGGTTGAAGACGAAGAGTTGCTGGAATTGGTTGAAATGGAAGTTCGCGACTTGCTGAGCGAGTATGACTTCCCAGGCGACGACACTCCAATCACTCGTGGATCCGCTCGTGAAGCACTGCAAAACCCAGATGGCGACTGGGCTAAGAAAATCGTTGAAATGTTCGAAACAATCGACACTTACATCCCAACTCCAGAACGCGACACTGACAAGCCTTTCCTTATGCCTGTCGAGGACGTATTCTCCATCACTGGTCGTGGTACAGTTGCTACAGGCCGTGTAGAGCGTGGTACAGTTAAAGTGGGCGACGAAATCGAAATCATCGGTATTCAAGAAGAATCCCGTAAATCCGTAGTAACAGGCGTAGAAATGTTCCGCAAATTGCTTGACTCCGCTCAAGCTGGTGACAACATCGGCGCACTGCTTCGCGGTGTAGATCGTGCACAAATCGAGCGTGGCCAAGTATTGGCTAAGCCAGGTTCTGTTAACCCACATACAGAATTCTCTGCTCAAATTTACGTTTTGACTAAAGAAGAAGGCGGACGTCACAAACCTTTCTTCACTGGTTACCGTCCACAGTTCTACTTCCGTACAACTGACGTAACTGGTATCATTACTTTGCCAGAAGGTTCCGAAATGGTAATGCCTGGTGATAACATTACGGTTACTGTTCAACTGATCAGCCCAATCGCGATTGAAGAAGGAACTAAGTTCTCCATTCGTGAAGGCGGACGTACAGTTGGTGCAGGCGCTGTAGCAACAATCTCTAAATAATAAGGCTTCGAGCCTTGAATATAGCAACATTGTACTGGAACGAGTAACATTGTATTGGAACGAAGCAAAACGAGCCCCTGCCATGGTGCGGGGGCTTTTCTCTTGAGGAAAATCGCGAGCTGCGAGCACAATTGTTATCTTTGAAAATAAGATACATTGTTTTTTTCGTTTTTGCTTGCAATAGGCAGAAGTATTCGATATAATAACTAATGTTGTTTGTGACTGTGCGATGATGTGAGAGGTTACTGACACACCCGGCCCCTTTGCCATGGGAGGGCTGTCGGAAAATTTTCACGGAGTATGTCCGATACCAAATTGGGCGATAGAAGGAGGGACTAAAATGGCAAAGCAAAAAATTCGTATTCGTTTGAAAGCTTACGATCACAGAATTCTTGATCAATCCGCTGAGAAAATTGTTGAAACAGCTAAACGTTCGGGTGCAGGTGTTTCCGGACCAATTCCGCTGCCAACTGAAAAACAAATCATTACTATTCTCCGTGCGGTACACAAGTACAAGGATTCTCGGGAACAATTCGAAATGCGCACACACAAGCGTTTGATCGACATTGTTAATCCGACTCCACAAACTGTGGATGCCTTGATGCGCTTGGACCTGCCGTCCGGTGTAGATATCGAAATTAAATTGTAATATGTAATCAGGAAAAGAAAAGAGGTGTCAACATGAAAGGTATCTTAGGAAAAAAACTCGGAATGACTCAAGTGTTTACCCCTGAAGGTAACGTACTTGCTGTTACGGTTATCGAAGCTGGTCCTTGTGTTGTTCTGCAAAAGAAAGATCTGGAAAACGATGGATACGAAGCTATCCAACTCGGGTTCTCTGATAAAAAAGAAAAAAGATCCAATAAACCTGAAGCAGGGCATGCTAAAAAAGCAAATACTGCACCTAAGCGCTACGTTCGTGAACTTCGTGGCATCGACCTTGCTGCGTACGAGGTTGGCCAAGAACTGAAGGCTGATGTCTTCACAGAAGGCGAATTCGTTGACGTAACAGGTATTTCTAAAGGTAAAGGTTTTGCCGGCGTTATCAAACGTTGGGGACAAAGCCGCGGACCAATGGCACACGGCTCGCGCTACCACAGAGGTCCAGGTTCTATGGGTTCCATTCAAGCTAACCGCGTTCCTAAAGGTAAACACCTGCCAGGACACATGGGGCATGAAACGGTAACAATCCAACGCCTTGAAGTTGTTAAGATTGATACAGAACGTAATGTATTGCTCGTGAAAGGTTCCATTCCAGGACCTAAAAACAGCTTCGTTAAAGTATTAGAAACGGTGAAAAAATAATTAACTGAAGAAAGGAGGAACACGAAATGCCAAAAGTAGCACTATTTAATATTAGCGGCAGCCAAGTTGGCGAAATTGAATTGAATGATGCAGTGTTCGGTATCGAGCCGAATAAACACGTTCTTCATGACGCTGTTGTTATGCAATTGGCTTCCCTGCGTCAAGGTACTCACAAAGTAAAAGGACGTTCTGAAGTACGTGGCGGCGGACGTAAACCTTGGAAACAAAAAGGTACTGGTCGCGCTCGTCAAGGTTCGATTCGTGCACCACAATGGGTTGGCGGCGGTACTGTATTCGGTCCGACTCCACGCAGCTATGCTTACAAATTGCCTAAAAAAGTTCGTCGTCTGGCGATCAAATCGGCACTGTCATCCAAAGTGATTGAGAATGAAATCATCGTATTGGACGCTCTTACGCTGAACGGACCTAAAACGAAAGAATTCGCAGCCATTTTGAATAACCTTAAAGCAGATCGTAAAGCATTGATTGTAGCTCCTAGCTATGATGATAATGTAGCACTGTCCGCACGTAATATTCCTGGTGTGAAGTTTGTAGCCGCAGACGGCATTAATGTTCTTGATGTGCTCGGACACGACAAACTGATCATTACGAAGGAAGCAGTTCAGAAGGTAGAGGAGGTGCTCGCGTAATGAAGGATCCTCGTGATATTATCAAGCGTCCGATTATCACCGAACGTACGGCTGGTATGATGAATGACTTGAAATATGTTTTCGAAGTTGACATTCGTTCCAATAAAGTCGAAGTCAAGAAAGCAATCGAAGCGATTTTTAACGTGAAAGTAAGTAACGTTAACACACTTCGTGTTCCTGCAAAACCAAAACGCTACGGACGTCATTCCGGCTATACGAGCGAGTGGAAAAAAGCGTTCGTAACGCTGAGCAAAGACAGTAAGCCGCTTGAGTTTTTTGAAACAGTATAATTGAATCTGTAAAGTAAGGAGGGAAACTCAGTGCCAATTAAAAAGTATAAACCGACGTCCCCGGCCAGACGTGCAATGTCTGTATCTACTTTCGAGGAGATCACAACAAATCAGCCCGAGAAATCGTTGCTGGCACCTCTGAGCAAGCAAGCTGGACGTAATAACCAAGGTAAAATTACAGTTCGTCATCATGGCGGCGGACATAAACGTAAATACCGTATTATTGACTTCAAACGTAACAAAGATGGAATACCGGGCCGCGTTGCTACGATCGAATATGATCCAAACCGTACGTCCAACATCGCACTTATCCACTATGTGGATGGTGAAAAACGTTACATCATCGCTCCTAAAGGTCTGAAAGTAGGAGATGTAGTGGTATCCGGTCCGGACTCCGATATTAAAATCGGTAACTCCTTGCCATTGGAAAACATTCCAGTAGGTACGGTTATCCACAATATCGAATTGAAACCGGGTAAAGGTGGCCAACTTGTTCGTGCTGCTGGTACGGAAGCCCAACTTCTTGGTAAAGAAGAGAAGTATGTTACAATTCGTTTGACTTCTGGTGAAGTGCGTCGCATTCTGAAAGTTTGCCGTGCTACAATCGGATCTGTAGGTAACGAAGACCACGAGCTTGTTAAGATCGGTAAAGCTGGTCGTAGTCGTTGGTTGGGACAACGTCCTGAAGTTCGCGGTGTTGTTATGAACCCTAACGATCACCCACACGGTGGTGGTGAAGGTCGCGCTCCAATCGGACGTAAATCTCCAATGTCTCCATGGGGTAAACCAACCCTTGGTTACAAGACACGTAAAAAAGGCAAAGCATCTGATAAGTACATCGTTCGTCGTCGTACTAAGTAATAAAACGTGCGCTTAAGTCGCACGTTAACATATTAAAGAACGACTACGTTTTAACGAAGGGAGGATTCACAAATGGGTCGCAGTCTCAAAAAAGGACCATTTATTGATGGTTACCTGTTGAAAAAAGTAGAGGTTTTGAACGAGTCTGACAAAAAAGTCGTGATCAAAACTTGGTCCCGTCGCTCTACAATTTTCCCGCAATTTATCGGACACACGTTTGGTGTATATGATGGTCGTAAACACGTGCCTGTATACGTAACGGAAGATATGGTTGGACACAAATTGGGCGAATTCGCTCCAACGCGTACGTACAAAGGCCATACGGATGACGATAAGAAAACAAGAAGATAATCAACACAGCGTAGTGTTTGAGAGGAGGTAACTCAATGGAAGCAAAAGCACATGCTAAATCCGTGCGGATTTCCGCTCGCAAAGTGAAACTTGTTATCGATTTGATTCGTGGCAAGCAGGTAGGTGAGGCGATTGCAATTCTTCGTCACACTCCGAAATCCGCTTCTCCAGTCGTTGAGAAATTGCTGAATTCTGCTATCGCAAATGCAGATCACAACTACTCCATGGACGTAAATAAATTGGTAGTGTCTGAGGTTTTTGTAAACCAAGGTCCTACAATGAAACGGTTCCGCCCGCGTGCAATGGGTCGTGCAAGCCGCATCAATAAACGCACCAGTCATATTACTCTGGTGGTATCTGAAAAATAAGGAGGGAAAACGTGTGGGCCAAAAGGTAAATCCCGTCGGACTCCGAATCGGTATTATTCGTGATTGGGAATCCAAATGGTATGCAGGCAAAGATTTCGGTGATCTTTTGCTAGAAGACGTTAAGATTCGTGAGCATCTGAAGAAAAGATTGAAAGACTCCGCTGTATCCCGTGTTGAAATCGAGAGAGCAGCTAACCGTGTCAACGTAACGATTCACACTGCGAAACCAGGTATGGTTATCGGTAAGGGTGGTTCCGAAGTTGAAAATCTGCGTAATGAAATCACTAAAATCGCAGGCGGTAAAAAGGTACACATCAATATTTCTGAAATTAAAAATCCTGAGCTGGATGCAATTCTTGTTGCTGAAAGCATTGCACAACAATTGGAACGTCGTGTTTCTTTCCGTCGTGCGTTGAAACAAGCAATTCAAAGAACTATGCGTTCCGGTGCAAAAGGAATTAAAACTCAAGTAGGCGGACGTCTTGGCGGTGCCGAAATCGCTCGTTCCGAAGGATACAGCGAAGGAACTGTTCCACTGCATACGCTTCGTGCTGACATCGACTACGGTACAGCAGAGGCTCATACTACTTATGGCCGTCTTGGCGTAAAAGTATGGATCTATCGTGGAGAGGTTCTTCCTCCAGCTAAGAAACAAGCTCCTCAGGAAGGAGGCAACTAATCATGTTGGTACCTAAACGCGTAAAACATCGTAAACAACAACGTGGTCATATGAAGGGTCGTGCAAAAGGCGGTACTACACTGAATTTCGGTGAGTACGGTTTGCAAGCTACTGAACCAGCATGGATCACTAACCGTCAAATCGAAGCTGCTCGTATTGCGATGACTCGTTACATCAAACGTGGTGGTAAGGTTTGGATTAAAATATTCCCTGACAAACCAATTACTCAAAAGCCTCTTGAGGTTCGTATGGGTAGTGGTAAAGGTAACGTAGAAAAATGGGTTGCAGTAGTGAAACCAGGTAAGATCATGTTTGAACTTGCTGGTGTACCGGAAGAGATTGCTCGTGAAGCAATGCGTCTTGCCGCTCACAAACTGCCAATCAAAACTAAGTTTGTGAAACGTGAAGAATTGGGTGGTGAAGCAAATGAAGGCTAGTGAATTCCGCAACCTTACCACTGCTGAAATCGAACAAAAGATCTCTGGTTTTAAAGAAGAACTTTTCAACCTTCGTTTTCAACTCGCTACCGGTCAGCTTGATAACCCGACTCGGATCGGTGCTGTGCGTAAGGAAATTGCTCGTGCTAAAACTGTGATCCGTGAAAGAGAACTTGGGATTAGCTAAGATATTAGACCGGGTGGAAATTCCGCCTGTAATTAGGAAGGAGGCCAACAATGAGCGAACGTAATGCCCGTAAAGTATTAGTCGGTAAAGTAGTCAGCGACAAAATGGATAAAACGATTGTGATTGCTGTAGAAACTTACAAAAAACATGATCTCTATCATAAACGCATTAAAGTGACTAAAAAATTCAAAGCTCATGATGAAAACAACACTGCACAAATCGGTGATACTGTTAAAATCATGGAAACTCGTCCTTTGTCCAAAGACAAAAACTGGAGACTGGTCGAAATCGTTGAAAAAGCTGTTATAATCTAATGTAGTGTAGTTTTTCCGAAAGGAGGATAAATAAATGATTCAACCATTTACACGTTTGACTGTAGCTGACAATTCCGGCGCGAAGGAACTGATGTGTATCCGTGTGCTCGGTGGTACGGGACGTCGTACAGCTCAAATTGGTGACCTGATCGTTTGTTCCGTAAAACAAGCAACACCAGGCGGCGTTGTCAAAAAGGGTGATGTAGTAAGAGCGGTTGTCGTTCGCACTAAACGTTCTATCCGCCGTAAAGACGGTTCCTACATCGGATTTGATGAGAACGCAGCAGTGGTCGTTAAAGAAGACAAGAGCCCACGCGGTACTCGTATTTTCGGACCAGTTGCTCGCGAACTTCGTGACAAGGACTTCATGAAAATCGTTTCCTTGGCTCCGGAAGTGATCTAAATTCACCTTAAAATGTGCCCGTAGGAGGTGTACGAAATGCCAAAAGTGAAAAAAGTTCTGGAATCCCATAACAACAAGCTGCACGTCAAAAAAGACGACACTGTTCTGGTGATTACAGGTAAAGATAAAGGTAAAAAAGGTCGCGTTATCGCTGCTTACCCTCGTCAAAACCGTGTGCTTGTGGAAGGTGTTAACATGATTAAAAAACACCAAAAGCCTAATCAGCTGAATCCACAAGGCGGCATCATCGAGAAAGAAGCTCCGATTCACGTTTCCAACGTTATGCACATTGATCCGAAGAGCGGAAAAGTAACTCGTGTGGGTTACAAGGTTTTGGACAACGGAAAAAAAGTGCGCATTGCAAAACGTTCAGGCGAAGTGATCGACTAATTATTTTTTGAAGAAAGGAGGACTATGATTCATGGCAACAACAAGAATGAAAGAACGTTTCTTGAAAGAAATCACTCCTGCTTTGATGCAGAAGTTCAACTATACAACAGTGATGCAAGTGCCTAAAATCGAGAAAGTTGTAATCAACATGGGTGTTGGTGACGCAGTCCAAAACTCCAAAGTGCTTGATTCGGCTCTCAACGACATGCAGCTGATCGCTGGTCAAAAACCAGTTATCACTCGCGCGAAAAAATCTATCGCAGGTTTTAAATTGCGTGAAAACATGCCGATCGGTGTAAAGGTAACACTTCGTGGCGAGCGTATGTATTATTTCTTGGACAAATTGTTCAACATTACACTTCCTCGCGTACGTGACTTCCATGGTGTATCAACAAAAGCTTTCGACGGACGTGGTAACTACACGCTTGGTCTGAAAGAACAGTTGATCTTCCCGGAAATCGAGTATGATCAAGTTGATAAAGTTCGTGGTATGGACATCGTTATCGTAACGACTGCCAAGACTGACGAAGAGTCCCGTGAGCTTCTGACTCAGCTGGGCATGCCTTTCGCGAAATAATGTTGGCATAACGTTTCGGGCGTCTGATTTAAAGACTCCCTGTTCTCCGAAACTATTTAGGAGGTGTCAGGCTAAGTGGCAAAAACTTCAATGAAAGTCAAACAACAACGCGCACCAAAGTTTAAAGTTCGTGCTTATACTCGTTGCGAACGTTGTGGTCGTCCACATTCGGTGCTGCAAAAGTTTAAGATCTGCAGAATTTGCTTCCGTGAATTAGCTTATAAAGGCCAGATTCCTGGCGTGAAAAAAGCAAGCTGGTAAAAAGTCCTGTTTGGGAAGGAGGTTTATACACAATGACTATGTCTGATCCAATTGCAGATATGCTTACTCGTATTCGTAACGCGAACACTGTTCGCCACGAAACAGTAGAAATGCCTGCATCTACAATGAAAAAACAAATCGCCGACATCCTGAAACGTGAAGGATTCATTCGTGATGCGGAATTTGTTGAAGATAGCAAACAAGGGATCATCCGTATTTTCTTGAAATACGGTGCGAACAACGAGCGTGTTATCACAGGTTTGAAAAGAATCAGTAAACCAGGTCTTCGCGTTTACACGAAGAGCAATGAGATTCCACGCGTATTGGGTGGACTCGGGATCGCAATCATTTCAACATCCAAAGGTATCATGACCGACAAAGAAGCGCGTCAGTCCAAAGCCGGCGGAGAAGTGGTTTGCTACGTTTGGTAATTTAACGTTTAAAAGATAGGAGGTGCAACAGATATGTCCCGTATTGGTCGTAAACCAATCACAGTACCAAGTGGTGTTGACGTGACTTTGAACAACACAGTGATCACAGTTAAAGGTCCTAAAGGAACATTGACTCGTGAGCTTCATAAAGACATGTCCGTTACTGTGGAAAATAATGAAATTAATGTAGTTCGTCCTTCGGACAATAAACTTCACCGCTCTTTGCATGGAACAACCCGCAGCGTTGTCAATAACATGGTAAGTGGTGTAACTGAAGGTTTTTCAAAATCTCTGGAGCTGGTTGGGGTCGGATATCGTGCAAGCAAATCCGGAGATAAAATCGTTCTGAACGTTGGATACTCTCACCCGGTTGAAATTACACCGGAAGCGGGCATCGAGTTCGAAGTTCCTTCGAACACTAAAATTATCGTTCGCGGAATTGATAAAGAGCGTGTAGGTGCCTATGCTGCTAAGATTCGTTCCGTTCGTGAACCTGAACCGTACAAAGGTAAAGGGATTAAATACGAAGGCGAGCGCATCATCCGTAAAGAAGGTAAAGCCGGTAAGAAGAAATAAGTTTCTTACCGACTTTGTGCGGTCTTTCTACTGGAAAGACTTGTACTCTTTTTTACCCAGTGCGTCTTAGTATAAAGTTTTAAAAGGCAAACTGAAGGGAGTGAAAACTTGAGATGATTACAAAACAAGATAAAAATAAAGCACGTGTCAGAAGACATCTGCGTGTACGTAAGAAAATCGAAGGTACGGCTGTACGTCCTCGTTTGAACGTATTCCGCTCTTCCAAGCATATCTACGCACAACTGATTGATGATGTTGCTGGTGTAACATTGGTTTCTGCATCCACTATGGATAAAGAACTGAGCAGCGAAATCAAAAACGGTGGTAGTGTAGAAGCAGCTCGTAAGGTTGGCGAACTCGTTGCTAAACGTGCGAAAGAAAAAGGCCATGCTAACATCGTATTTGATCGTGGTGGATACTTGTATCATGGACGGATTCAAGCTTTGGCTGATGCAGCTCGCGAAGCAGGCCTTGAATTCTAAGACATTTCTCAAAAGGAGGTTAACGACTTGCGTGTAGATCCGAATACTTTGGAACTGACTGAAAGAGTAGTAAATATTAATCGTGTAGCTAAAGTTGTCAAAGGCGGACGCCGTTTTAGCTTCAGTGCTCTGGTAGTAGTGGGCGACGGCAACGGCTGGGTAGGCGCTGGAATCGGTAAAGCGGGCGAAGTACCTGATGCGATTCGCAAAGGTATTGAAGATGCTAAGAAAAACCTGGTTCACGTTCCACTCGTAGGCACAACAATTCCTCACCTTGTTACAGGTAAGTTCGGTGCTGGCCGGGTTCTGTTGAAACCGGCATCGGAAGGTACTGGGGTTATCGCTGGTGGTCCAGTTCGTGCAGTTCTGGAACTTGCTGGTGTAGGTGATATCTTGACAAAATCTTTGGGTTCTTCGAATTCCATGAATATGGTCAATGCGACTTTGGAAGGTTTGTCCCGCTTGAAACGCGCTGAAGATGTTGCTAAATTGCGCGGCAAATCCATCGAAGAGCTGCTGGGCTAAGGAGGGAATATCATGGCGAAATTAGAAATTACCCTCGTTCGTTCGTTGATCGGCCGTCCTGGTACTCAGAGAACGACTGTTAAAACGCTCGGCTTGCGTAAAATCAACCATAAAGTAGTTCAACCCGACAATGCAGCAATTCGCGGGATGATTAATCAAGTTAGCCATTTGGTTTCTGTTAAAGAAATCGAAGCTTAAGAAATAAAGTATTTTAACAATAATCAAGGAGGTGCAACGAACGATGAAGTTACATGAGCTTTCCCCAGCTCCAGGCTCCCGCAAAGAACGTAAACGTTTGGGTCGTGGTCCTAGTAGCGGTACGGGTAAAACTTCTGGTCGTGGTCATAAGGGTCAAAACGCTCGTTCCGGCGGTGGTGTACGTCCGGGCTTCGAGGGTGGTCAAAACCCACTGTATCGTCGCTTGCCTAAACGCGGTTTCGTAAATCCTACTCGTAAAGAGTATGCGGTTTTGAATATCGAAGATTTGAACAGTTTTGCAGCGGGTACAGAAGTAAGCCCTGAGTTTTTGCTGAACAATGGTATTGTGAAGAACGCGAAATCCGGAATTAAAATTCTGGGTAACGGTGAAATCACTGTGAAATTGACAGTTAAAGCGAACAAGTTCTCTCAATCTGCGGTAGAGAAAATTGAAGCTGCCGGCGGTAAAACCGAGGTGATCTAATGTTCAAGACCCTGAAAAATATATGGCGGGTTGAGGATCTTAGAACCCGAATCCTGTTTACCCTGTTTATACTCTTTGTATATCGTATTGGCTCCTTCGTGCCGGTTCCCGGTGTGAATAAGCAAGTCTTTACTTCTCAGGATCAGGCAGGAAGCGAGTTGTTTGGACTCCTTAACACCTTCTCAGGGGGCGCGTTGTATCAGTTTTCGATCTTCGCCCTCGGGATTATGCCATATATTACAGCGTCCATCATTGTACAGCTGCTGTCAATGGACGTGATTCCGAAACTTGCGGAATGGGCTAAACAAGGAGAGCATGGTAAAAAGAAATTGGCTCAAATTACACGGTATGGTACTGTAATACTGGGCTTAATCCAAGCATTCGGAACGTCGATTGGATTTAATCGACTGTACGGTGCAGCAATGATTCCAGGTGCTACTTTTGCTGATTATCTGGTTATTGCCATTGTGCTTACTGCAGGAACTACGTTCCTTATGTGGCTCGGTGAGCAAATTACCGAAAAGGGAATCGGTAATGGTATCTCTATTGTAATCTTTGCAGGGATTGCGGCAGGTATTCCAAGACATATTCGGACGATTGTAGAATCTCAGTTTATTCAAGCAGATCAGCTGTTTATGAATATTCTGAAGGCAATTATCATTGCCTTGGTGGTTGTTCTGATTATCGTTGGTGTTATCTACATCCAGCAAGGTATTCGGAAAATTCCAGTACAATACGCAAAACGTGTAGTTGGCAACAAAATGTACGGTGGCCAGAATACGCATATTCCGATGAAAATTAATGCGGCAGGCGTTATTCCGGTAATCTTTGCGGTATCATTGCTGCAATTCCCGACAATTATTGCGAGTTTCTGGGCAGATCATGCTTGGGCTAAGTGGATTACCACTTACTTGTATTATGACAAGCCACTGGGCATGGTTTTGTATGTCGTAATGATTATCGGTTTCACATTCTTCTATACCTTTGTACAGATGAATCCGCAGCAAATGGCCGACAATATGAAGAAAAACGGCGGTTATATCCCAGGCATTCGCCCAGGTAAAGCCACGGAGAAATACTTGACACGAGTAATGTCACGTTTGACAATGACAGGAGCTTTGTTCCTGGCAGTCATATCCGTTTTGCCGGTATTCTTCGGTTCGCTTTCGGGCTTGCCTCGTTCCGTGCAAATTGGCGGTACTTCATTGCTCATCATTATTGGTGTAGCATTGGATACGATGAAGCAAATCGAAAGCCAACTGATCAAACGCCATTACAAAGGCTTCATCAACAAATAGGCAATAGGTACCGGCATAGGATGTTCGCATGCTTACCGGCACCTTTTGTGCTGTTTCTTGTGTAGGGGTCGTCTTGAGGAGTGACAGATTGTGAATATTTTGATCATGGGCCCTCCGGGGGCTGGTAAAGGTACACAAGCAGATGTCATTGTGAAGGAGTTCGGCATTCCTCATATCTCGACAGGTGATGCGTTTCGCCTAGCGATGAAACAGGGAACACCTATTGGCATTAAAGCCAAAGAGTATATTGACAAGGGTGAACTTGTTCCGGATGATGTAACAATCGGTATTGTTGAAGAACGGCTGCAGCAGCCTGATTGCAAGAAAGGTTTCTTGCTGGACGGTTTTCCAAGAACTTTAGCTCAAGCTGAAGCCTTGGATCAAATTTTGGGCCGTTTGAATACGAAGCTGGATGATGTCATCAACCTGAAAGTGGATCGTGACAACTTGTTGGCACGAATCACAGGACGGCGAGTTTGTAAAAGCTGCGGAGCTAGCTATCATATTGTCTTTAATCCTCCTAAGGTTGAAGGCATTTGCGATAAAGACGGTGGTGAACTCTATCAGCGTCCTGACGATAACGAAGATAGCGTAAGAACACGACTTGACGAATATAGTAATAAAACAGCACCACTCCTCACGTTTTATGAGAACCAGAATCTTCTGCGTCATATTGACGGAGAACAGGATATTGATGTGGTTTCCCAAAATATCGTGTCCTTGTTGCGGGGTTAGCTGTAATGATCATTTGCAAGTCGGGGACGGAATCAAGCTTTATGAGGAAAGCTAGGAAAATGAATTCGGCAACGAGTTATTTCTTAGCAGGACACATCGAGCCCGGTATTACGACCGGTGAACTTGATCATTTAGCTGATCGGTATATTCGCAGTCAGGGAGCTGTGCCGTCTTTTAAAGGTTATAACGGTTTTCCTGCTAGCATTTGCGCTTCAGTCAACGAACAACTGGTGCACGGATTTCCCGGCAAACGCAAGTTAAACAAAGGCGATGTCATTACGAAAACTCGCCAGTTTACAATGTCGCATGCCATTCGGCAATATATTGAGAATCCAAACCGTGGTATTCCTGAGCAGGGACCGAGGCTGAAAATCGGCATTGTGCTGGCTATTGAATCAATGATTCCAATAGGTGCTCGCCTTGTAGGGACGCTGGAAGACAACTGGACGGTCGTTACGATGAACGTAATCCCTTGTACTCATTTTGAGCAAGTGGTGACGGGCGAAGCGGACGGCATGGACATTTTCACGAAACTGAGTGCGTAGGTGATTGGAATGAATCAGCAAGGAAACCTGCAAATCGGTCAGCTGGTGAAGATTCTGAAGGGCAGAGGTGCCGGACAGATTGCGGTTGTCGTTTCAATAGCAGATAGCAGGTTTGTGTATATTGCGGATGGGGATAAACGAAAGTTTGATCAAGCGAAGAAGAAAAATGTTCTTCATTTGGTACCTCAGCCAAAGATTAGTAGCGAGATTGTAAATAGTTTAAACGAAAGCGGTCGGGTGACGAACGGAAAACTGCGGCATGCAGTGAAAACTTTCCTGGACTCGTCCGAATACCAAGCTGAAGAGAAAGGAGACTGACTTTGGCCAAAGAAGATGTCATTGAGGTTGAAGGTACGGTAATCGAGCCACTGCCGAACGCTACGTTCAAGGTAGAGCTGGAGAACGGTCATCAAATTCTTGCTCATGTTTCCGGAAAGCTGCGGATGCACTTTATCCGTATTTTGACAGGCGACAAGGTGGTTGTACAGTTATCGCCTTACGATTTAACCAAAGGCCGTATAACGTACCGCAAGTAATTCATGCAGGTTTTTATTAAACGTACGTCATTTAAAAAAACTTGTTTTGCTCGGCAAAACGATGTGAATGTTCACGAAGCGAGTTTTACCAGGGTAAAGCTTGGAGGAGGTAATCAACATGAAGGTAAGACCTTCTGTAAAACCTATTTGCGAGAAATGCAAAGTCATTCGCCGCAAAGGGAATGTAATGGTTATTTGCGAAAATCCGAAACACAAACAAAAACAAGGTTAATAGAAGGGGGTGTAGCGTAAAATGGCTCGTATAGCTGGTGTGGATTTGCCACGTGACAAACGCGTTGAGATCGCCTTGACTTACATTTTCGGAATCGGTAAGACGACTTCTCAGAAAATTTTGAAGGAAACAGGCATCAGTGCAAACACGCGTGTTCGTGATTTGACTGAAGATGAAGTGAGCAAATTACGTGAAACGATCGACAAAGAAGTTAAAGTAGAAGGCGATCTGCGTCGTGAAATTTCCTTGAATATTAAACGTCTGACTGAGATTGGCTGCTACCGTGGTGTTCGTCACCGTCGTGGATTGCCTGTTCGCGGACAACGTACTAAAACTAATGCTCGTACCCGTAAAGGTCCTCGTCGGACTGTAGCGAACAAGAAGAAATAAGAAGGGAGGATAACATTCAATGGCTAAACCGAAAAAAGTTGTACGCACAAAACGCCGTGACCGTAAAAATATCGAGAGTGGCGTGGCACACATCCGTTCCACGTTCAACAACACGATCGTTACGATCACAGATCCACACGGTAACGCAATCTCTTGGGCCAGCTCAGGCGGCATGGGATTCCGTGGTTCCCGTAAATCTACTCCATTCGCAGCGCAAATGGCCGCAGAAACTGCTGCTAAAGCTGCTATGGAACACGGCATGAAGACAGTCGAAGTCATGGTTAAAGGACCTGGTGCAGGTCGCGAAGCAGCAATCCGCTCTTTGCAAGCTGCTGGTCTGGAAGTTAACCTGATCAAAGACGTAACTCCGGTACCTCATAACGGATGCCGTCCTCCAAAACGTCGTCGCGTCTAATGAGATTTCTCCTCTGCGTGTAGTATAGATCCGGCACAAACTGCCAAGAATGGATGTTTAGGTATACTGCATGATAGACTATGGATAAGGTGAATGTTTCATATAGGAGCGACGTTTTGAAGGAGGGATATTGCAGTGATAGAAATCGAAAAGCCGAAAATTGAGACGGTTGACGTCAATGATGATGGCACCTATGGAAAATTCGTAGTAGAACCGCTGGAACGCGGATACGGTACGACGCTGGGGAACTCGCTTCGCCGTATTCTGTTATCCTCGTTACCGGGGGCAGCAGTCACATCGGTTCAGATCGATGGGGTTCTGCACGAGTTTGCAACGGTTCCCGGTGTGAAGGAAGACGTAACGGAGATCATTCTGAACTTGAAAGCTTTATCGCTTAAAATCCACTCAGATGAAGAGAAAGTACTCGAAATCGATGCGGAAGGCGAAGGAGTTGTAACGGCAGGTGATATCCGTGCGGATAGTGATGTGGAAATTCTTAATCCGGATCTTCACATTGCAACGCTCGGACCGGGTTCGAGACTTCACATGCGTATTTTTGCCAATCGCGGTCGCGGTTACGTTAAGCAGGATCGGAATAAACGTGATGACCAGCCGATCGGCGTCATTCCCGTCGACTCCATCTACACTCCGATTGCACGCGTGAACTACGGCGTAGAAAATACGCGTGTCGGCCAGGTTACGAATTATGACAAGCTGACACTTGAGGTTTGGACAGACGGAACTATTCGTCCTGAAGAAGCTGTGAGCCTTGGAGCCAAAATTTTGACCGAGCATGTGATGCTATTCGTGGGTCTCACGGATGAAGCAAAAGATGCAGAAATTATGGTCGAAAAAGAAGAAGATAAGAAAGAAAAAGTTCTTGAAATGACGATCGAAGAGCTGGATCTCTCCGTCCGTTCCTATAACTGCCTTAAGCGCGCTGGTATCAATACGGTACAAGAACTCACGACTAAATCTGAAGAAGATATGATGAAGGTCCGTAACTTGGGTCGCAAATCTTTGGAAGAAGTACAAGAGAAGCTCGAGGAACTTGGTTTAGGACTTCGTACGGAAGAATAGCACAGCAACGTTTTTGTGAAGGAGGGGAAACTACATGGCATACCAAAAATTGGGCCGTAATTCCAGTGCCCGTAAAGCTTTGTTTCGTGATTTGGTAACCGATCTGTTCTTGTATGAGCGTATCCAAACTACTGAGGCTAAAGCGAAAGAAGTTCGTTCTATTGCTGAAAAACTGATCACCAAAGCGAAAAAAGGAGATCTGCACGCACGTCGTCAAGTGGCTGCGTTCGTTCGCCGTGAAACTTTGGATGGTGAGCAGGATGCAATCCAAAAGCTGTTTAGCGAATTGGCTACACGTTACAATGAGCGTCCAGGTGGATACACTCGTATCTTGAAACTGGGACCTCGTCGTGGCGACGCCGCTCCAATGGTATATCTGGAATTGGTTGACCGCGCGTAAACAGGCGAAGATGAGGGAAGGGTGGACAGAATCGGCTTGATTCTGAACAACCCTTTTTTTCTCTTGGAGGAGTCCTTGAGGGGCTTCTCCTTTGTTATGTTCGGTTATTTCCTGTAAGACCAGAGAATACCCCTGCAAAGGTGTGAGAAGCATGCGGAACTTGTGCATGAAGGTGAACTATGATGGAACCCACTATGATGGCTTTCAGACGCAGCCTAGTGGCAACACCATTCAGGACTGTCTTGAAAATGCTATATACTCATTGACGGGCGAACGTCTTAAAATTACGGGCTCAGGACGTACAGATGCAGGTGTGCATGCATACGGGCAGGTATTCAATTTTCATACTGAATCGCCGATTCCGATACATCGCTGGTGTCTGGCACTTAATGCCTGGCTGCCTCGTGATATCATCGTTACGGATGCGAGAGAGGTGCCACTGTCCTTTCATGCACGCCGCATGGCGAAGCGGAAGACGTATCGGTACAGTATTAATGCGAACCGGTTTCCAGACATCTTTCACCGTCGTACACAGGCCCATCATCCAACGAGTCTGGATGTAAGAGCGATGGAAAAGGGGTTGGCTCATTTAGTGGGCACCTTTGACTATACTTCGTTCGCATCTCGACGTTCCCAAAAGACGAATCATGTTCGCACTATTTACGAAGCCTATATAACGGTAGACCATTCCTTTTCACGTCCAGGGTCGGACGATCAGGGAATTATTCATACTTATATTACAGGTAGCGGATTTTTGCAGCACATGGTTCGGATTATAATGGGGACTTTGCTGGAAGTGGGAGAAGGCAAAAAATCGCCGGATGATATTCCTTCCATTTTGGAAGCAAAAAACCGTTCAAAGGCTGGCCCTACAGCCGTTGGACACGCTTTAACGCTCTGGAATGTAGAGTACGAAGAAAACATCAAAAAACATTGATTTTTTCCTTGCAGAATTGATGGTTATCCTGTAATATAAAAGTTGTGTTTTCTTAATGGCTTTCCCACAGCCCCAATTAAGATAATCACTTTATAGCAACATCTAATCCATCGATAATGCAGCAACTTAACGAACGAAGATAAATGATGATTTCTGTTAACGAACTTAAGGAGGATACTTTTCATGCGTACTACGTATATGGCGAAGCCAAATGAAGTTGAGCGCAATTGGCACATCATTGATGCCGAAGGCAAAACGCTCGGCCGTCTGGCAAGCGAAGCGGCTGCGTTGATTCGCGGCAAACACAAGCCACAGTTTACACCACATGTGGACACAGGTGATTTTGTTGTTGTAATCAATGCGGAGAAAATCGTATTGACCGGTAAAAAAATGGAGAACAAAAAATACTATCGTCACTCCCTGCACCCAGGTGGTCTGAAAGTAACAGTTGCACAAGATATGGTTAAGAACAAACCTGAACGTATGTTGGAATTGGCTGTTCACGGTATGCTTCCTAAAACTCGTCAAGGCGACAAAATGAAGCTGAGACTTAAAGCTTACAGAGGTACAGAGCATCCACATGCAGCACAAAAACCTGAAGTTTACGAACTTCGCGGATAATTAAAAGGGAGGACAGTTTCATGGCACAAGTACAATACTATGGGACAGGTCGTCGTAAACATTCGGTAGCTCGTGTTCGTCTCGTACCGGGTGAAGGACGCATTGTCATCAATAAGCGTGATATTAATGAATATTTCGGTTTGGAAACTCTCAAACTGATCGTAAAACAACCACTGAATCTGACAGAAACACTTGGTAGCTATGACGTACTCGTTATCGCTCATGGTGGTGGTATCTCTGGTCAAGCAGGCGCAATTCGCCACGGTATTTCCCGTGCTCTGTTGAAAGCAGACCCAGAATTCCGTCCAGCTTTGAAAAAAGCAGGATTCTTGACTCGTGACCCACGTATGAAAGAACGTAAAAAATACGGCCTCAAAGCCGCTCGTCGTGCACCACAGTTCTCGAAACGTTAATATTTCGAATACAGAAGAACCTTTTCCTTATGGAAAGGGTTCTTTTTTATTTAGATCATTTGCTGCACATTAACTACATGTGGATAAATGGATCTACACTAGAATTTTATGGCTACGTCTGCCCTGCGATACATAAAAAGGTGCATATACTATCTGGAATACGTAAGTTATCCACGATGTAACTAAGATCGGTATACTTATGCACAAATATAGTTTGCTATTTCAACACAGTTTATCCTGTAATGTTCACAACCTGTGACTAATTAAAAAGATCAGGGAACTTTTGCAGAGCAATCTTTAGCTTGGTACTGCCCATCTCCTCGGCTTCCGTAATTGCAGCGATGATGATGTGAGTATTTTTAACCATTGAGAATGGGCTAAAATAGGGCTCAAGTTACGTTAAGGGCTATCTGTATATCTGAATGCTTTAATTTCTCAGGGAGGGCCTCTGTGAGCGCTATAGGAGTGTTGAGAGGCTTATTATCGATCTGGGTGCCATTTCTTTGTAATATTCCTTAATAGAAGCACGATTAGCATCAGAGCTCCCGATTTGGTAGTGGGATTCTTCGGATGTAAACCTTATAGTCAGAGCAGGTTTACCTTGAGCTGAGCACGACCACGTATGCTTCATCTTTGAATGCAAATGTAAATATGACGAACGAACCCTAATTATATTTCCTTGACCAAATCCAAGGATAATCATGGCTCTAAGGAAGGGCGCTTTTATCCTCAGATATTTTTACCTGATCATAATAGCCATAGCTATCCAGGATTACGATGACAGCCGAGTAGTGGGTATATCTTTGTCTCGGGTGGAGTAGAGGAAGCATTTTCGCTAACCTAAAATACTTACGTTCAGGCATACCCTCTGCTATGACTAGTTACTTTTAGTTATTAAGCAATCTAAGGCAATTTTTAAACGTTTGGTATAAGAATATTTTATATATAGCCACTGAACTTGGTTGAATATGCAGGAGAGCGTTTAAGAATGCTGACAGAACAACGTTCCTGCTTCATGCGGGATGATAAATGTTTACAGTATGACGATTTTGCTTGGATTGACATTGAATATGAAAGTTTTATACTGTACTTAATCTTATTAGTTTAGTCGGCATTGAAGTATCACTTATTTATGAATCTTCATATGGAGGCGCATTGATAATGAATTTATTGGAGAAAGAAGCGTTGATTAGAGTCAAGGCAAGTGAACTGGAAGAGGCCACGCCTGAAGAAATTATCCAATATGCTGTTCATACATTTCCCAACCTCACCTTTGCTTGTAGCTTCGGAGCAGAAGATGTAGTACTAGTAGATATGCTACAAAGAATTAGCCCTTCTACCGATATTTTTTACTTGGATACTGACTTTCATTTTCAAGAAACTTATGATACGCGTGATCAGATGAAAGCTAGATACAATTTGGATTTTGTTAGAGTCTCTCCCTTAATCACTCCAGAAGAGCAAGCTGCGGAGCATGGAGAGGAGCTGTGGAAATCAAATCCTAATGCATGCTGTGGTATACGCAAGGTTGAGCCGCTGACACGCATTCTGTCTCAATACGATGCATGGATTACCGGTATCCGTCGCGATCAGGCTCCTACGCGTGCGAATGCAAAAAAGGTAGAGTATGATGAAAAGTTTGGTCTCGTTAAATTTAACCCCTTGGCAAGCTGGACTTCCGAGGATGTATGGAACTATATTCGCACTCATGATGTATTGTATAATCCATTGCATGACCGTAATTTTCCCAGTATTGGCTGTGAGCAATGCACACGTGAAGTCCTGCCAGGTGAAGATCCACGTGCTGGCCGTTGGTCAGGCAATGAGAAAACGGAGTGTGGGCTCCACCAATAAAAAGTGGTATGTAGGTAGCTCTGAGACTTATTTATGAATAGAAAGGAAGTGCATTATGACTGCAATTCTTCCGCATGGCGGAACGCTCGTTGATAGAAATATTACAGGACCGGAGCAAGAAGCACTGTTGCAGGTTGCAGGTGAATTGTTTCCTATCCCTGTAAACTCATGGACGATTTCTGATTTGGATTTAATTGGAGTAGGTGCCTTTTCTCCATTGACGGGATTTATGAATGAGTCAGATTATCGTTCAGTGGTAACGGATATGCGTCTTGCTGATGGTACAGTCTGGAGTATTCCCATTACTCTTGCAGTAGTAGAAACCATAGCCAGTGAACTGAAACTAGGTCAGCAGGTGGCTTTGGTGGGGGAAACAGATGGTATCATCTATGCTGTACTTGATATTGAGAGTATTTATCAGGTTGACCAGGCAGAGGAAGCCAGATGTGTATTCAAGACGGCTGACCCGGCCCATCCTGGCGTAAATAAATTGTTAGAACGACCTGCTACCTATGTAGGTGGAACGGTGCAAGTGCTGAATCGACCAGAACCCACACAATTTAGCGAATTTTATTACACACCAGCACAGACACGTAGCTATTTTGCTGAAAAGGGCTGGAAGACAGTGGTCGGTTTTCAAACACGAAATCCGGTACACCGAGCACATGAGTACATCCAAAAAAGCGCGATGGAAATTGTGGATGCTTTATTTCTAAATCCGCTCGTTGGAGAGACCAAGTCAGATGACGTTCCAGCAGATGTGCGTATGAAGAGCTATCTGGTGTTGCTGGACAACTATTATCCGGCTGATCGAGCCTTTCTGGGGGTCTTTCCTGCTGCCATGCGATACGCTGGTCCTAGAGAGGCCATTTTCCATGCTATTGTGCGGAAGAACTTCGGCTGCACTCATTTTATTGTCGGAAGAGATCATGCGGGTGTAGGGGACTATTACGGTACCTATGAAGCGCAGGAAATTTTCAAGCACTTTACACCTGAAGAGCTGGGGATTACCCCGTTGTTTTTTGAACACAGCTTTTACTGCACCCAATGTGGAAATATGGCCTCAAGTAAAACATGCCCACATCCCAAGGAGCATCATTTGACGCTCTCTGGCACCAAAGTGAGGGAATTGTTACGCTCCGGGGTTTGTCCGCCACCGGAATTTACACGCCCGGAAGTCGCTCAAGTGCTGATTGAAGGTATGAAAGAATATGTTCATGCCTGAGTTGTACTAACTACACGCCTCGTCCCATATAGATTATTAGTATCTGTATAGGACGGAGGCGTTTTGTTATGCAAAAAAACAATCGTAAAAAAGAGGTCACACTGTGGATTCGCTATCGGACGCTGCAAAAAATGCTGTTAGGCTGTTGTCTCGCTGTTCTATTTATCATGCTGACACTGTATGAGATACCTGCTTCGAGAGCATGGATTCATTGGAGTCTACCGCTTACTGGTAAGGTAATTGCTATAGATGCCGGACACGGAGGACCTGATGGAGGAGCAGTTAGCAAAGAGGGAGTCATTGAAAAGGATATTAACTTGGCGATCGCTTTTTATTTGCGGGATTATTTGCAGCAAGCAGGAGCTGTTGTCGTCATGACACGCGAGGATGACCGCGATCTGGCGCAGCAAGAAACAAAAGGCTATTCCAGAAGAAAAACGGAGGATTTAAAGCAACGGGTACGTATGATTGAGGAGCAGCAAGCGGACCTCTTTTTAAGTATTCATATGAACAGTATCCCGTCGAGCCGTTGGAGTGGAGCCCAGACCTTTTTCGTACCTAATCATGCAGATAACGAGAATTTGGCATCCTTAATTCAGGAAGAAATCAAGCGCAACCTGGAAAATACGGACAGAGTAGCTAAGACCGTAAACACCGTCTATTTATTAAAGGCACTCAAAATGCCAGCAGCTCTTGTAGAAGTCGGATTTTTGTCCCATCCAGAGGAAGCCAGACGACTCAGTGACGAGAACTATCAGAGACAAGTGGCCGCATCTATATATAAAGGGATTTTGCGTTACAGTGCCGGGGAAAAGGTAACCTCATCAGCACCTGAAGCCAGATAGTGGTATACTGTAAGTGTTTACCACTACGTAAATCAATAAAGCAGAGGTGCTGATTATTCATGCAATCGAGAGAGCAAGTTATAGAGCTACTTCAGCAAGTGCGAGAGCCTCAAACGGGACGCCGTTTGGTTGACCTCCATTTTATTCGGGATGTGGTTGTTAAAGAGGATCGGGTATCATTGACTGCTATTACCCTGGATAGCCAAGAAGAGACTCGAACGGAACTGGATCGGGAAATCCGGCAGACGTTAGAAAAGGCGGGATTAAGTCACGTGCATATTCGTATTCGTGAGGCATCTGAGTCTGAAAAGTCAGCTATACAAAATGGAGAGGATACCGAGGAGGTAGCTGATCCGGTTTTGACCAAAGGACATGCTGTCGGTATGGAAGAACATGAGCTACTTAATCCAGCATCTGGCGTACGATTTATTGCCATTGCAAGCGGAAAAGGTGGTGTCGGAAAATCGACAGTAGCTGTGAATTTGGCGGCAGCTCTAGCCAGACAGGGTAAGCGAGTGGGTTTAATTGATGCTGATATCTATGGATTCAGTGTGCCGGATATGCTTGGGGTAGAGGACGTACCTTCTGTCGAAGATGGTATCATTCAGCCAGTGGAACGATTTGGTATCAAAATCATGTCCATGGGCTTTTTTGTGAGAGAAAACAATCCTGTTATTTGGAGAGGTCCCATGCTGGGGAGAATGCTTAGACAGTTTTTTAGTGATGTCGAATGGGGCAAGCTGGACTATATGATACTCGATTTACCACCAGGTACTGGTGATGTAGCGCTTGACGTACATCAAATGATTCCGCAGAGTGAAGAAATCATTGTCACTACTCCGCATGCGACGGCAGCTTTTGTAGCTGCACGTGCAGGGGCAATGGCCCTTCAAACGGATCATAAGGTCATAGGCGTCGTGGAGAACATGTCCTATTATGTGTCCTCCACTGGAGAAAAAGACTATGTTTTTGGACGGGGAGGCGGGGCTATGTTGGCAGAAACACTTCATACGAAACTTTTGGCACAAATTCCGCTGGGTATCCCAGATAATCATCCGTCAGAAGCCGATTTTTCTCCATCCGTATATAAATCGGAGTCGGCGACAGGAGCTATTTATAATGATATAGCCGCCCAAATTACCGGGTTGCACATGGAATCTGAATAATAAAAAAGGCTGGTTGTTGAACCAGCCTTTTTTTTACTGACCTCCTCCTTGACCTCCTTCACCACCACCTTGTTCTCCTTCACCACCACCACCATCTTGCTTTTGATCCCCGGATCCACCTTGCTCTCCGCCTTTTTTCTCAACCTTAGGTTGAAGTTCTTCTTGCACAACAGTTTTGAGTAAATTCATGACCTCAAGCCGAAAAATCGGATTCTGCATAGCATCATGCATGACTGTCATAGATTGTTTGCGATATTCTGGGGTTTTAGTTAAGTCCATATACATCTTGGTCAGTTCTGGCGATTTTAGCATCTCTTCAATTGATTTTTGGTAAGAAGGGTCTTTTATAAGCTGCATATGAAGCTGTTTGCTTTGACTGTTGATGGCTTTGGCAAATTCTCCGGCAAAACGCGGATCAGTCATAATTTTTTCGATTTCTTTTTTATATTCAGGTGAGATCAAAGTATCTTTTACTGCAATTTTCATCTGTTCAGCGGATTGTGTGGACATAAGCATTTTCATTCCCATGCTGCCTCCAGATCCACCTCCTCCACCACTTTGACCGGATTGTCCCTCTTTTTCCCCGGTTAAGGCTTCTTCTACGGCTTTTTTTCCATCATCACTTTTCAGGATATCAACCACCATCGTTTTCATCTCTTTATAACTGTTCTGGGGAGGTGCAGAACCCTGATCCGAGCCGCAGCCGCTCAGTGCAACGCCCAGTACGCATACCATGCTAACAAATCGCAAACGAGTCCAATTCATGGCCGTATTCCTCCTTTATCATGAATGTGGATAGTATGCGGATGATTGGGGAGAAATATGTCGAGTTGCTTTTGGTTTTTAGCTGAGAACGATGTAAAATAACTCCTTAAAGACCCAGAGCTTGATCGCGAACCTCTTTACCTTTTACTGTACCTTGTTGAAGCAGTTCGGATACAGTCACAAATTCATAGCCTTGTGCCCGCAACTTGTCGATAATGATGGGCAACGCTTCATGAGTTTGTTTACAAGAATCACTGGCATGAAGAAGGACGATATCACCGGGATGTGCTTTATTTACAACACGGTCGATTATGACCTGCGTACCAGGGTTTTTCCAGTCCAGGGAGTCAGTATCCCATTGAATGGTTTTGTAGCCTAAAGTGCTGGCAACTTGAAGTACCCTTTTGTCAAAGTCACCATTAGGCATACGGATTAACTTCGGGGATTGTCCAGTCAGCTCGGTTAATGTGGTATGAGCCGTTGAAATCTGCTTACGAATCTCTTCATCGCTTAAGCTGCTATAGTTTTCGTGTTTATGGCCATGACTGCCAATCTCAAATCCGCTTTCTTTAATTTGATTCACGAGTTCTGGGTGTGTTTTGCTCCAAGGGGCAGAAAGAAAAAAGGTGGACTTGGTCACTTTTTTATCTTCGAGAACTTTTAAAATGGGGGCAGTACGCTTATCACCCCAGCTAATGTCGAACGTGAGAGCGATCAGCTTTTTATCCGTAGGCACACTGTAAACGGCAGTTGGCGCTTCCTCGGAAAAAACCGTAACATTATCGGTTTCTACATAAATGACTCCGGCAGTAAAGACGGCCGCTGCCATTACGATCAAGAATCGTTTAATTTTTTTGCCGTTCAATACATAGAAAAAAGAATTCATGGTTAATGCCCCTTTCATCCTAGAAGTGCTTGTTTACTTAAAGCTATGCCAGGGGTTGTCAATTATTCCATTGGACTAATAGGAGGAATCAACAAATGGGACTAAGAGCATTTTTTTATGATTTACGCACGACAAGACGGCTAATTTTGATCGCTGCATTTTTTTTCTGCGCAAGTATTGTAGTGGGATGGCTAAGTACAGGTGTTATTCAATCTATGTTGGCACGACAAATGGAGGGACTGGGGGGAGTGGCGCAACGATTGCAGAACTCTGAGCATCCACAATGGAGTTTTTTTGTGTTTATCTTTTTCAACAATGCAATCAAATGCGTGCTAGTAATATATACCGGAGCTCTTTTTGGAATCGTACCGTTTATATTTTTGATTGTGAACGGAATGGTTTTAGGTTTTGTAGTACACCTACAGACAGATATGGGAAGAAGTATGTATGAAATTGTCGTAAAAGGATTATTGCCTCATGGTGTAATTGAATTGCCTGTTTTGATTATCGCCTGTGCCTTCGGTTTGAAGTTTGGGGTCAATATAATATCTACCCTAGGTACAAGCATAGGACTAAAACGCAAAGGTACTGGCCCATCGTGGGAGGTTTTTTTGAAACAAACGTTGACCGTGTCAATATGGTCTGTCATCTTTCTATTTATAGCAGCTGCGATTGAGAGCGGCATAACTTATCGTTTATTGTCGCATTAAAATAATATGGCCAATTATTTATATATTTTCCGAAAATTGAACATAACAAAGGGGAGAGCGTAAAGAAAAGCATTAAAGATTACTTGGAGTAAGTTTGAAACCTTAGCAGTTGAGTTTAAAAACAGGTAAAGTTTGGAACAATTAATTGAGCAAATATAAGTACTATATAATCTGCTGATAAGGGAGTATGGTCATATGTTGGGAATGCTGTTTAACGAAAAAGAATGCAAGGAACTTGACTACGTTCTTCGTAAGGAACTAGATGAAATGCTGCTTGACATGAGTGATACCCGATTGGACCAGGATATCCGTTATGCTATAGCACTTCGATATAAAACAGTTTTCCGCATGTATGCCCGTTTTGCACCCGCCAAGGAACTATCCAAATATGCACGCAGAGGCCGTGTCCCGCAAACCAAACAATAAAAAGATAAAGAAGAACTATATCATCAAACCGAGATATCAGGAAGTAAATATACTTTCTGATATCAAAAAAAGTATTGACTCTATTCAATATTCATGTTAAATTAACTTTCGTTCCTTTTTGAAGGATTTGCTCGAAAAAAGAATTAAAAAAACTCTTGCAAAATTCAAAAAGAGATGATATATTATAAAAGTCGCCGCTGAGATGCGGTGATGAAACAAAGTAAGATATAATGAAGGCTTGATCTTTGAAAACTGAACAACGAGTGAGTAAATTGATTTTGTTCGCAAAATCAAACAATGAGATATTTTATCTCGTCAGTTTCAAAATGAGCTAATCGCTCTTTCTATAA
>NZ_JAALET010000022.1:0-60418 GCF_011800655.1 Paenibacillus sp. EKM10P
CACGACCGTTAAGCCCTCCAGCGCCGATGGTACTTGGACCGCAGGGTCCTGGGAGAGTAGGACGTTGCCAAGCAAAAAGTAAAAAGGATCATGATCTTTTTGAGATCATGATCCTTTTTTGTATATAAGTGAATTTATTTATATTCTTACTCCTTTGGTACCTTTAAAGCCGTTTGTTTATATAGTTGTCCTTCGTAGGAGTACAGTTGTTTGTACAGGGAAATACTACGGGTTAGGGCTGTTGATGAAGGCTTGACACCCCTATACCGCTTTGCTAAGATTGCAATAATATATTTTCAGAGAGCCTTGATTTGTCCATGTCGGACAGACAACAAGACCAATACAGACTAAACATTTTGAAGGAGGATCATCTTGGTGTGGGAAGATAAATTCGGTAAGGAAGGCCTTACCTTTGACGATGTTTTGTTGGTACCTCGTAAGTCGGTGGTACTGCCCAAAGAAGTAAGCGTAGCAACTCGTTTGAGTGATAACGTGAAGCTGAACATTCCTTTAATGAGTGCTGGTATGGATACTGTTACTGAGGCAGTGCTAGCAATTGCGATGGCTCGTGAGGGCGGTATTGGTGTTATTCATAAAAATATGTCGATTGAGCAGCAAGCGGTAGAGGTAGATCGGGTTAAGCGCTCAGAGAGCGGTGTTATCACCAATCCATTCTCATTGACTCCAGATCATTTGGTGTCCGATGCTGAGGCAGTGATGGGTAAATATCGTATTTCCGGCGTGCCTGTTGTAAACGAAGAGAACAAACTGGTGGGTATTATTACTAACCGTGATCTTCGCTTTATTCACGACTTTGATCTTAAAATTAGTGAAGTCATGACGAAGGAAGAACTGGTAACTGCACCAGTAGGCACGACTTTACAGGAAGCGGAAGTCATTTTGCAAAAGCATAAAATTGAAAAGCTTCCACTGGTCGATGAAGGGAACTACCTCAAAGGTTTGATCACCATCAAAGATATTGAGAAAGCTATTCAATTTCCGAACGCAGCGAAGGATGCACAAGGGCGTCTTCTGGTCGGTGCGGCTGTCGGCATTTCCAAGGATACGTTTGAACGGACTGAAGCACTTGTAAAAGCTGGTGTGGATTTGATTGTTGTGGATTCCGCTCATGGCCATCATATTAACATTATTGAAGCAGTCCGCGAGTTGCGTAAAACATATCCTGATCTGACGATTGTAGCAGGTAATGTAGCTACAGGTGACGGAACGCGCGAATTGATTGAAGCAGGAGCATCGGTCGTTAAGGTCGGTATTGGTCCAGGCTCTATCTGTACAACACGCGTAATTGCAGGGATTGGTGTTCCACAAATAACAGCTATTTATGATTGTGCAACAGTAGCACGTGAATATAATATTCCGATTATTGCAGATGGCGGTATTAAGTACTCTGGTGAAATTACAAAGGCCATTGCGGCAGGGGCCTCTGCAGTAATGCTGGGAAGTCTTTTTGCAGGTACGGAAGAAAGCCCAGGCGAGTCGGAAATTTATCAAGGACGTCGCTTCAAAGTATATCGTGGTATGGGCTCTATGGCTGCGATGAAGCAAGGTAGTAAAGATCGTTATTTCCAAGATGACGACAAGAAATTGGTACCAGAAGGTATTGAAGGACGCGTTGCTTATAAAGGGCCACTTTCCGACACTGTTCACCAGCTGTTGGGCGGTCTTCGCTCCGGTATGGGATATTGTGGTACTGCTAATATTGAGGAGCTTCGAAACGATACAAGCTTTATCCGTATTACAGGTGCAGGTCTGCGCGAAAGCCATCCGCATGATGTGCAGATTACGAAAGAAGCACCAAACTACTCTCTATAAAGTTCGGCTGTAATAGACTTGACGACAGGCAGAGCGCATTTCGCTCTGCCTGTCTTTTTTTAGAGATACCCCTGTGATAGAATAGACAAGTGTCCGCCTTCTCATGAGGTTATTGATGAATTAGGACGCTTAGGTATTTTGGACGATTCCTACCAGTTAAGAAGATTCGGGCACAGAATGCTCATGACAAGCTATATCTTAGGAAACGAAATGACACTAAACTGTATAATACTAAAACATTAATTCTTTGGCCAAGTAAAGGCTGTAACCACCGTCTCGTTATACATAGCATAGCGGTTCGGGTTGAGGTACGAGAGGAGTTTGTATTCATTTGAAAGCGAACAATTTTAAGAAAAATAATAAACGCAGCATGATTAAAAAGAGTGTGACTGCAGTCATGGTGCTTAATATGATGTATATGTCGGCCTTACCTGTTGTAGGCAATTTCGATTCAAGCGTGGCTACTTTTGCTGCTGGAGCGGCAACAGAGGCAACGAATATCACGGGGACAGGTTCTATTAACCCCCCTAGTCTGGCACTTCGTTCCGCCATTTTGGTCGAGCCTTCCACAGGACAGGTCTTGCTTTCTATGAATCCAGATGAGCCGCTCCCGCCAGCCAGTATGACCAAAATGATGACAGAGTACCTCGTAGCGGAGCAGGTTAAGCAAGGAAAACTTAAGTGGACGGATAAGGTTACGGTTAACGAGAATGCTTCTAAGAGTATCGGATCACGTATTTTTTTGGCTCAAGGGGATCAACATACGGTAGAAGAGCTTTATATTGCCATGGCAGTAGGTTCTGCCAATGATGCAACAGTAGCTCTTGCTGAACGCGTATCTGGAACCGAGCAGGATTTTGTAAAACTAATGAATGAAACAGCTCAGAAAATGGGTATGAAAAATACGTATTTTATCAACTCGACTGGTTTGGACCGTAAGGATATGCCTACAGGGTTTCAGCCGGACACAGACCGGGAAACTGTAATGACAGCGAGAGACGCAGCTACTCTGGCCAGTTACATCATTAAGGATCATCCGGATTATACACGGTTTACAACAATTCAATCGTACAAATTCCGTCCAACCGACAAAGCACCGATTATTAACTATAACTGGATGCTAGAAGCGAACAAAAATATTACTAACTTTAGAAAATTTGCTTATCCTGGCTTGGACGGAATGAAAACGGGCCATACGAGCAATGCTGGAAACTGTTTTACAGGTACGGCTGAACGTAATGGAATGCGTCTCATCAGTGTAGTTATGGGAGCAGATTCAGAGCCTCACCGTTTTACAGAGACGGCTAAAGTGCTGAATTATGGCTTTGATAACTTTGAAGTGAAGCAGGTTGTGGCTCCAAAGACAGTGGTTAAGGGCGTTGAGAATGTGCCTGTGACCAAAGGTACAGAAACAGAAGTGCCGATCGTCACAAAAGATGCAGTAAGTTTTATCGTGCCTAAGGGTGCGAGCAATCCTAAGGTAACCTTTACAACGAATATAACACCAGCAAGCTCTCTCGTGGCACCTTTGAAGCAAGGGGCAAAAGTCGGAACGATTACGTACACATACAAAACGGATGGCGTGGATAAAGGCCAGACGAAAACTGTTGATTTGGTTACAACTACAGCAGTAGAAGAGGGCGGTTGGTTCCGAATGCTATTCCGGGCAATTGGTGATTTCTTCGGCGATTTGTTCCAGGGAATTAAAAATCTCTTCTAAAGATGAAACGCTAACCGGTCTAACCTGTTCTGCATTACTTATTTTGCAACTTGAAATGATTGTGTATTTGGCGTTCGTACGGTAAAATCTTAAGTTAGAAATCTAAACGTAACCCTTACAGGAGGCAACGACATGGAAACGGGAACTTCGCGTGTAAAAAGAGGTATGGCAGAGATGCAAAAAGGCGGCGTAATCATGGATGTCATGAACGCTGAACAGGCTAAAATTGCTGAGGCAGCAGGCGCTACAGCCGTAATGGCTCTTGAACGAGTGCCTTCGGATATCCGTGCAGCGGGTGGGGTTGCTCGCATGGCTGACCCTACGATTGTGGAAGAGGTAATGAAGGTTGTTTCTATTCCTGTTATGGCTAAGGCTCGTATTGGTCACTTTGTTGAGGCAAAGGTACTGGAATCTCTAGGTGTTGACTACCTCGATGAGAGCGAAGTATTGACACCTGCGGATGAGGTATTCCATATCGATAAGCGGGAGTTCACCGTTCCATTTGTTTGTGGAGCCAAGGATCTAGGGGAAGCATTGCGTCGTATCGGTGAAGGCGCATCTATGATCCGTACAAAGGGTGAACCGGGAACTGGGAATATTGTTGAGGCTGTTCGTCACATGCGTTTTATCAATGGTCAAATTCGCAAGGTGCAAAACCTGTCGAAGGACGAGCTGTATGCAGAAGCGAAAAACCTCGGAGTTGCTTATGAGCTGCTGTTGGAAGTGCATGAGCTTGGTAAGCTTCCAGTGGTTAACTTCGCAGCGGGCGGTGTAGCAACACCTGCAGATGCTGCGTTGATGATGCATTTAGGCGCTGATGGTGTATTTGTAGGTTCTGGTATCTTCAAGTCGGATAGTCCTGAGAAATTTGCGCGGGCCATTGTGGAAGCGACCACTCATTATACGGATTACAAGCTGATTGCAGAAGTGTCCAAGAATTTGGGGACTCCTATGAAAGGCATTGAAATTTCCAAACTGGCATCGCATGAGCGCATGCAAGATCGTGGTTGGTAAGAAAGAAGGGACCGGCATGAAAATAGGTGTATTGTCGCTGCAAGGCGCTGTAGCTGAGCATATACGAAGTGTTGAACGTGCGGGTGCTGAAGGTATAGCAGTGAAGAAGATCGAACAGCTCGATGAGCTGTCCGGTCTTATCATTCCTGGTGGTGAAAGCACCACTATCGGTAAGCTAATGCGCAAGTATGATTTTATAGAGGCTATACGCCAATTTTCCAATCAAGGGAAGCCTGTATTTGGCACTTGCGCGGGATTGATTGTACTGGCCAAAACGATTCAAGGACAGGAAGAAGCACATTTGGGACTCATGGATATTACAGTATCGCGTAATGCCTTTGGTCGCCAACGAGAAAGCTTTGAAACTGACTTGAACATTAAAGGGATTGAGGAGCCGGTTCGTGCGGTGTTTATACGCGCGCCTTTAATACAATCTGTCGGAATGGGAGTAGATGTGCTGTCTGAGTATAACGGCGAGATTGTAGCAGCCCGTCAGGGTCATCTGCTGGCTTCATCCTTCCATCCGGAATTAACAGACGATTACCGGTTACATCAGTATTTTGTGGATATGGTCCGCGGATAGCGGAAAGTCAGGTTTGTAGTGTAGGAGGGATCACCTGTGTTAGATATAAAGATTTTGCGTAATGAGCTTGGTCGGGTTGAGAAAGCTTTACAGAACAGAGGTAAATCTCTGGATCTGATTAATGGTTTTACGGATCTGGATGTAAGCCGTCGTGAGTTGCTTCAGGAAAGTGAAGGACTCAAAAATCGTCGGAATGTCGTATCTGGTGAAGTAGCCAAGTTGAAGAAGAATAAGGAAAATGCGGATGATCTTATTGCTGAAATGCGCCAGGTCTCCGATCGTATTAAAGAATTGGATGAGCAAGTGCGTGAACTGGAGGTTCAGATCGACGAATTGGTGATGTCGATTCCTAATATTCCTAATGAGACTGTGCCTGTAGGCGCTTCGGAAGAGGATAATGTGGAAATTCGCCGCTGGTCGGAGCCGCGCGAGTTTTCTTTTACACCCAAAGCGCATTGGGAGTTGGCTCAGGATCTAGATATTCTCGATTTTGAGGCTGCAGCTAAGGTGACGGGTTCTCGTTTTACGTTCTATAAGGGACTGGGAGCGCGATTGGAACGTGCGCTAATTAACTTTATGATGGATCTGCACAGCAGTGAGCATGGTTATGAAGAAATGCTACCTCCATACATTGTAAATCGGGACAGTCTGTACGGAACGGGTCAGCTTCCGAAGTTTGAAGAGGATCTGTTTAAACTGCGTGATACCGAGTATTATCTTATTCCTACGGCCGAAGTTCCGGTAACGAACTACCACCGTGAAGAGATTATGAATGCAGATCAGCTTCCTAAATATTATGTGGCATACAGCTCTTGCTTTCGCTCAGAGGCAGGATCAGCAGGGCGTGATACACGTGGCTTGATTCGTCAGCATCAATTCAATAAGGTGGAAATGCTCAAGCTGGTTCACCCAGATACCTCTTATGAAGAATTAGAGAAAATGACGAATAACGCTGAGCGTGTTTTGCAGCTGCTCGGACTTCCATATCGGGTGCTGGCACTTTGCACAGGAGATATGGGTTTTACGTCTGCCAAAACGTACGATCTGGAAGTATGGTTGCCGGAGAGCGGCATGTACCGTGAGATTTCTTCCTGTTCCAACACTGAAGACTTCCAAGCGCGTCGTGCAAACATCCGGTTTCGTCCAGATGCGAAGGCAAAGCCTGAATTTGTACATACACTGAACGGTTCAGGATTGGCTGTAGGACGGACTGTAGCTGCTATTTTGGAGAACTATCAGCAAGAGGACGGAAGCATTGTGATTCCCGAAGTGCTACGTTCATACATGCGAGGCATTGAGGTTATAACTCCTAAACAGTAAGCCTTGCATTCTTAAAAATTCTGTGGTAAAATAATTTTGTTGCGCCTGAGTTGTTTAATAGAGGGAAGCAGCTTTATCCATTTACCACCTGGAGAGGTACCGAAGCGGTCATAACGGGGCGGTCTTGAAAACCGTTAGAGTGCAAGCTCACATGGGTTCGAATCCCATCCTCTCCGCCATATTCTAAATAAAACCAAGCCATTCGAATCTGATAGCTGGTACATTAGGCTCTATATGCTAATGATCAGGAATCGTGAAGAATGGCTTTTTTGTTGTATAAAAAACCTGTTTTTTTCACACGTTATCAGATGTGGAGGTGCTGGCATGAATCGAGAAATGACAGTAGATCAGCAAAAGCTGGTAGAGGCCTGGCAGGAACAACTGCCGATTCTTTTGAATTCAGGGGATAAATCACAGGTACAGGCAGATGAAGCTGATAACCGGGCTATACGAATCCATATCGAGGTAGAAGGCCGACAAATGTACTCCTTTAACTTTGCATGTACGTATGTAGATTCTCGGGAGGTACAGGTTAGCTTAGTCGATGTAGAGCGTGACGGACGGTCTGTGGATGAACGAACAGATATCATTCAACAGCTGGTGTCCGATTATACGCGGCACATTCACCAATGCGCCCAAACATTACAGTCATTAACGCACTCGTAGTCATGAAGGAATGAGGAGGAAGGTTACATGACCAAGGCCAAAAACGGATTGGATAAAAACCTGTCCAACATTGTCGATGATTTGGAACAACGTCCAGTCAATAGTCATCAGGCACAGCAAGTGCAGCAGGATCGTAATGATCGTCGTCATCAGGATTCACTGAATCACGATAAAACGGAAGATCTGAACCATCTATAGTCCTATTTTAAATGGTAATAAACGGATTCGTTGATGTGCCAATAATTTAGACTGAGAATGGAGGATGCGTAAATGGGCAAACCTAGAGCTGTTCCTGTTCCCGAGGCTCAGGATTCTGGTGGAAGTAACGAAAAGCGTGAGCGTAGTCATCAACAAGAGCCGTTATCCGGTTCCAAGAAGGTGAAACAGCGCAATCACGTGGATCACCATAACAGACAAGGTTCATAAGCAGTCAGACTTTTCTCCTAAAAATATTAAGAAGTATAGTACACCCTGGTTAGAGAGCCAGGGTGTCTTTGTGCTTATTGCAAGAAAATTTTCCAATAAGTGTTTCGCCGTTTATGAATATGAGTTAAAATAGAGGGTGTGTATTTTTTTGTTAGCATAAAAAAAGGGGTTAATTATGAGAGGAGAGAATCTACACAATGAGTAAAAAATTATCCGTCTTGGTCCTCACTATGGTGTTGCTAATGACGGTAGCGCTGGTAGGTTGTAGCAAGAAGTTAGAACCGAAGGAAGCTGTTACGACTGGTACAGCAAATGCGATGAAGTTGAATTCCTATGAATCCAAAAGTCAATTTACCGTTAAGGAACTGACAATTACCTCCGCTTCTGTGCCAGCTGAGCAAAGTGCAATGGTAACTAGCATGCTGAAAAATGCTGATATTACACTGGATGGCGTATACCAAAAGGAGCCTTTCCAATCTGAAATGACGCTTGGCATTCATTTGAAGGGTGATCTTTCTACTAGCTTTACGATTCCAATGGTAATGACTAAAGATAAATTGTACGTTAAAATTCCTAATATTCCATTTTACCCGCTTCCACAGGATGTTGTAGGTAAATTCCTGCTCATTGATCCACAAGAACTGGCTAAACAAACGGGACAAGAATTTAACCCTGCAACCATGGATCAGGAAAAATCTCAGAAATTTGCGAACGAAGTGATTGCTGCGATCATGGGCGAGTATGATCAAGCTACGTATTTCTTTGATATTGATCCTAAAGATGCTAAATTGCCGCAAGGCGTTGAAGCTAAACAAGTGGTTCAGTTTAAAATCACGAACGATAACGTGAAGCAAGCGACCAATACATTTATCACTAAGGCGCTTCCTAAGGTCCTGGATATAATGTCTAAAGACGAATATGCTGGCATGCTTCAAGTGAAGAAGGAAGAACTGGCTGAAGCGAAAAAAGAACTGCAATCCAACACCAGCGAAGTTAGCAAAAAGCTGGATGAGTTGAAGAACTATTTGACAGTGAAACAGTTTGACATTAACACTGCTTTGAACAAGGATAACGTTCCTGTGTATCAAGATCTGAATGCGAACGTGGAAGTGAATGATCCTTCTACGAAAGATAATGTGAAGTTGTCTGTAACAGGCTACTCGCAATACAGCAAAATCAATGAAAAAGCATCATTTAAAGTGGGGATTCCAACAGCTGACCAAGTCCTCACTATCGAACAACTACAACAAAAAATGCAAACTGTATCTCCTTAAACAGAGGATGACAGGATTACAAACATCATTTCTTCGAATGTGATGTAAGAAAACCGCTCGGCATAGGCCGGGCGGTTTTTTTGTTCATGATTAAGTTGTCCTCCGTGCAGTTGTTCAGATTCGTCACACGTCATCTTCAGCTAGAATCCCGAACATCTGATGATCCTGCCATTCGCCCTGAATCTGTACCAGCTTGCGAGCAATACCTTCCGGTTGAAAGCCACACTTCTGTAATACACGTTGTGAGCGATCATTATGCAGAAGGGTACCTGCTTGGAGACGATGTAGAGATAAGGCACGGAAGGCATACTGTATGATCAACTTTAAAGCGGCCGTCATATGTCCCTTACCCTGCTCATGTTGATCCATCATATAGCCGACGTCGGCGAATTGTCCAACTCCACGCACCAGATTGGAAATGGAGATGTAACCTATCAGCCGTTCTTGTTTTAAGAGAAAGACACCAAACAAGTACCCTCGATCTTCTTCCGCTTGATGCAATCTCTCACGGATGTAATCCTGTTGTTTTTTTAAAGTGAAAAATGAATCCTCATACAGTGGCTCATAGGGCGCATGAGAGTCCCTATTTCGAAGTCTAAGGGCGAGAAGGGCTTCGCCATCCTCCAAGCTTAGGGGACGTAAAAAGATACCTTGAGGCGTATTATACAAGCTCATAGGCATAAGAGATCTCCTTTCACGCGGAATTAGCAGTGAGATGAAGAGCTTTGGACTTTTCCTCCTCAGGATGGAGATGAAGGAGGAGACAATTTGGCAGCCGCTCTTTTTTGCCGGAGCTGCCGAAAAAAGTTTGTTAGCATGGAGGCACATTCCTCCTGAAGTACACCGTGGGTTACTTCTGTACAATGATTGAACCGAGGCTCCTGCAATAAATTCATTAGCGTGCCTGCACAACCCGCCTTGGGATCTGTGGTGCCGTATATTAGATGGGGGACGCGTGATTGCACAATGGCTCCAGCGCACATCGGACACGGCTCCAAAGTGACATACAGCCTGCAATCCAGCAGGCGCCAAGCGCCCAAATGCTCACTGGCCTGCCGGATGGCAACCATCTCTGCATGTGCAGTTGGGTCGGTGTCGGTCTCGCGCAAATTGTAGCCGCGACCGATGAGTTCATTATCTTTTACAATGACAGCTCCGATGGGGACTTCACCCAACGCTTCTGCCTTGTACGCTTCCTGAATGGCTTCTCTCATCCAATAGGCGTGATCCATAATGGTCACTGGGAAAATGCTCCTTTCAAACGCGGAATTATCCAACGAACAAGTATTCCGTTGTTAACATGATGTGAATAAAATTGTGGATAACACCATACTTGTCCACAGATTTATCCACAGTTTATAATAACATCTGTGTATTTGTGGACTATATGTGGATGATTATCTTAATACATTGTAGGTAAATGCTCGCCTATTGACAACATTGTTCACAGGATGTGTATTTATGTATATCCGGTAAATGTAAATGCTGGTATCCCAGGCACTATTACGGTATCATTGAGTTAGCAATTGCCAGTAATCGCCAGCATACGGCAAGAGGTGAGAAATCAGTGTGTCGATAAAAATCAGAATAACGATCATTTTGTCGGGGTCGGTCCTGTTTATCCTATTGTTAAACATCGCACTCAATTACTACACGACCCACGAAAATCTAAGAAGTGACAGTGAAACCAAAATGGTTCTGACGGCTAAAATCATCGGAGGAGCTATCGAACAAACCCGACATAGCTGGGAGGCCGTTGACAAGCAGCTCGGATATAATCTGTGGCTTTCTGCTACGTTGGCTGCCAATCAGCTCGATCCCGATATTCGTAATATCCAGCAGGAACAGCTACAACAGATAGCTACACTCCACAGGGATATTAATATCTCGTTGATGATCCGAGATGGACAGGGATATAAGGTTGTCAAATCTTCGAATCCTAAAGAGCTAACGTCATCCGATCCATTAATGGGGTATTGGAAAAATGCAGTTGACCAATTATATAAACATGGACAGGTGGCCATGGCGCATGGTCAGAACCTAGATCATTTTTGGACCAGTTCTTTTGATTACACAGATTCAGGTTCCTCACATATTAATAAATGGGGATTTTATTATGACCAAAAACGTAACTACTTAATTCGAATATCCTTCCAGGATACTTCAGTCCAGGATTTTATACCTATCCTGAGCCCAGCTGAGATTGTGAAGCAGACTCAGCAAGTGGATTATCGCATTTTGGAGATAACAGGAATCAACCCTGCAACCTTTGGTGGCGCTACGATGGACAAGAACGGTAACGATCGAAAGCACTACTACATGTACAACGAACCGATCCAATTCGGCACGTATCAACTAACAAGAGTGCCTGAGGATCGTTTGGCCGTGTCCAGGGCGATCCTTTCGGGAGAGAGTATCGTACAAGATTGTTATATTAAAGGCGAACGGGTGCTTGTCAGCTACATACCTTTTTATCCGACAAACCGTGATTCCTATGTCATTCGTATTGTCATGAATTATGATACAATCGCTTCTGTTATATCCAAGCAATTAATCAGTTTAGTTGCTATTTCCATTGTTCTATTGGAGGTTGTGATCATTGGAAGCTATGTGCTCGCCAGCCTATTTGTCCGTCCGATTCAGTCGATATTGGGAAAAGTGAATGAGATGGCTGACGGCCATTTTGATACACGGCTAGAAATTAAGGGCGGCCATGAGCTTGCACAGCTGGGTGAGCGCATCAATGCGATGGCCTACAACCTGGGGATGTATACGAGAAGACTTGAACAAATGTATGAAGAAAACCGTTCTGTAAAGGAGCATCTAGAATCGGTTATTAATCAGACGGCAGATGCAATTCATGTAACCGATCAGGAGGATCGTGTTGTTCGGGTCAACCATGCCTTCGAAGCTTTGTACGGGTGGACCAAGAAAGAATTGGTTGGCCGTAAGCTGGAGTTTGTGCCTCCGCAGCAACAGGAGGAGTATGAATTTCAGAAGGAGAGCCTGCTTCAGGGAGAAAGCATCGTATCAAGCGAGACCCTACGAATGCGTAAGGATGGAAGTACAGTAGAGATTAGTATGAGTACTTCACCTATTCTGGATGAACAAGGCGAAATCTTAGGCTTTATCTGTGTCTCGCGTGATATCACAGGGCGTAACCGGATGGAGGAACTGCTACGTAGATCAGAGAAGCTGACAACCGTAGGACAACTGGCGGCAGGCGTAGCGCATGAGATTCGTAATCCATTAACCACGCTACGTGGCTTCCTACAACTACAGCAGCAAAATCAAGTGTTGAATATGAAACACAACGATATTATGATGTCTGAGCTGGATCGCATCAATTTGATCGTTAGCGAGTTTTTAATATTGGCAAAGCCACAGGCAGTACATTTTCAGAAAAAAGATGTTCGTTATATTGTGAGTGATGTTATTTCTTTGCTAGATAGCCAGGCGCATCTGTTGGGTATTGTATTCAACCTTCAGGTTACGGACGAGCCTGCCTTGGTATATGCTGAAGAAAATCAGTTAAAACAGGTATTCATTAATTTACTTAAAAATAGCATGGAGGCTATGAGTAAAGGCGGCATCATCACAATTCATTTGTTCTTAGAGGGAGAAAGCGTTAAAATCTTCATACGGGACCAGGGAACGGGTATTCCCGCAGAAATGCTATCCAAGCTGGGAGAACCTTTTTTCACAAATAAAGAAACAGGTACAGGACTAGGGCTTATGGTCAGCCAGCGTATTATACAGAGCCATAAAGGCACACTGGATATTGAAAGCATAGAGGGAGAGGGAACAACCGCCCTCGTGCAGCTTCCGATTGCCAAGCCCGAGTAACGGGCTGGGGGCAGGAGGAAGTGTGTTCGTAGAAATGGAGGGTATACAGGTTGCGCATTAACAAATTTATCAGCGAAACTGGCTTTTGCTCGCGCCGGGAGGCGGACAAGCTGGTAGAGAGCGGCCGCGTGACGATTAACGGCGAAGTGGCCGTGCTGGGCAGTCAAGCGGAAGAAGGCGATGATGTTCGTGTGAACGGCAAGCCACTGCGCGATAAGTCCGATCACGTCTATATTGCATTGAACAAGCCAGTCGGCATTACTAGCACGACAGAGAGTCACATTAGAGGCAATATTGTCGATTTTGTGGGGCACTCGCAACGGATATTTCCAATTGGACGCTTGGATAAGGATTCGGAAGGTCTCATTTTATTGACCAATGATGGGGACATTGTGAATAAGATTTTACGGGCAGAAGGCAAGCATGAGAAAGAATATATGGTAACAGTGGATCGTCCGGTCACACCATCCTTTTTGCAGGGGATGTCCAGCGGTGTGAAGATACTCGGTCATCGGACGCTGCCCTGTGAGATAACACGTGTATCTGAGTATGTATTCCGTATTATTCTGACAGAAGGGAAAAATCGTCAGATCCGACGTATGTGTGCTGCCTTCGGTTATGAAGTTAAAAAACTGCAGCGCCTGCGAATCATGAATATTCGATTGGGGTCCCTTCAGAAAGGCGCCTGGCGCGATTTAACAGAGGCTGAAAAGCTGGAACTGGGCCAGATGCTTGATTATACGCTTAGCTAAGGCCAGAGGCCTTCTTATAGCCTTCAGCGCTGGGTTCTCCTATATGGCAGGGCTAGACAACAGGAATCACTAAATCAAAAGGCACCAGCTGCATAAGAAATGCGGCGGTGCCTTTGTTCATATAACATATTCATGATCAACCTTCATTCGAGCTTGAGGTAGGACTAATAACTTGTGTACCGTTCTGATATTTGCGAAGAACGGAAATTTCGACACGACGGTTTTTGGCGCGTCCTTCTCCAGTCTGATTGCTTGCCAATGGTCGATACTCGCCATATCCGATGGATACAAACTTGGTAGGATCGAGCTGCGGATTGAGCAGCAAAATACGCAAGAAATTGAGCGAGCGCTTGGCACTCAAATCAAAGTTGGACGGGAACTGACTATTGGAAATAGGTACATTGTCGGTATGACCGGATACGATAACATCATAACCAGGAAACTGCTGGAGCATGCTGGAAATGGATTTGGCTAGCTTTCTCGCTTCCGGCTTTACTTCGGCCTGCCCGGATGAAAACAGGGCATTATCACTAATGGTGATCATCAGCTGAGATTGGTTCAGCTTGGTGTTCAGTAGAGTGGACAGGCCGTTATTTTGAATATACTGATCCATTTGTTTTTTAAGCTTCTTTAAATCTTCTTCTTCCCGCTGGGCGAGTTGCTTCTGCAGATCAGAGGTAGAAGTGGCTTTTGATTTTAAAGGTTGCGATACCTCTTCTTTATTTTTGCCCATATCCATGGATTGTGACGACGGATTCGCGGCCGAGTGATCCAGCACGCCAGTACCGCCACTAAAAGCTGAACTCAAGGATTGAGCCATAGTTTCAAATTTTTTGGCATCGAGCGAGCTCATACCGAATAAGACAATGAAAAGAGCCAACAGAAGGGTCATTAAGTCGGAATATGGCAACAGCCAGCTTTCGTCAGCATGCTCTTCATGCGGTTCATGTCTCTTTTTACTCACTGGAATCGCCATCCTTCTGGGTCATCGAAGCCCGTTCGGTTGGAGTTAGGAAGATTGCTAGCTTTTGGCTGATGGCAATCGTCGAGATACCGGATTGAATCGAAAGCAGACCTTCGACCATCATTAACTTAAGTTCCACTTCTTTTTTGGATAGCCGTTTCAGCTTGTTGGACATTGGATGCCATAGGACATAACCTGTAAAAATACCGAGCAACGTTGCAATAAAGGCGGCCGCAATGGCATGGGACAGTTTTTCCATGTCACTAAGGTCGGCTAGAGCGGCAATCAGACCTACAACCGCACCGAGTACCCCGAGTGTTGGAGCATACATACCGGCTTGGGAGAAAATTAGTGCGCCTGCGCGGTGTCTATCTTCGGTAGCGTTAATGTCTTCCATCAGAACATCGCGTACGAACTCCTGATCATTACCATCGATAATCATACGCATACCGCCGCGCATAAAGGGATCGTCGATCTCTTCGACCTTGGATTCCAGCGCGAGCAGACCTTCACGACGGGTAATGGATGCCCATTCAGTAAATGTACCGATAAGCTCCTTGCGATCCAGCAATTTCTGCTGGGTGAAAATAATTTTAAACAGCTTTGGCACCCGTTTCATGTCATCCATCGGAAACGCCATGAATATACTTGCTGCTGTTCCGACGAAAATAATCATGTAAGCAGCGGGATTATTGACCAGATTGACGACTGGCGCGCCCTTCAGGATCATCCCGACGACCAGTGACAAAAGCCCGAGCACAAGTCCAATAATGGTTGTAATTTGCATGATACACCTCATCCATGAGAATAGATTTTGAATCCTTTCATGCCGCATGGGTCGTCCTTGCCCCAAGCGCGTCATTATGAGACGGATTATAGTATTTATCGACAAAACTCTCTTTTTTGTTAAGGGCGAATTTCCGGTATAATAAAGTGATTATGTATTGAATCGCTGAACCACTGGAGGAAATAGCATGGGAGTAAAGCATGGGCGCGAGTATGAACAAATTTTGAACGATTTGACAGAGGCTGTGGGACGCATTCCAGATAGCTATGAATTTTTTGAAATGGAAGCAGAAGATTGGGACAGGCTGGACCCAGCGGGGCGCCAGGAAGTCAATGAGGCTTTGGCAGAAGACTTATTTTATGCACTGGGCACAGAACCTATAATCACTGTAGGCAGCGGTGTTGTGATTTATGAGCCGGAGCAGCACCGGATCTATGTACTCATCGGGGATGAGGAGCTGACGTCGGTCCCATTGATTTGATGGCCGTCTTATGGATTTATCAACGGGGCCGTGGTAATATGTACACCAATATATCGTAGTTTTGGCCGCATCTAAGCGGCTGAAAGGCTTCCGTATAAACGGGGAGGAGTTCGTAACATGCCTTTTACACAAGAAGAGATTGAAGCACATCTGGAGAAGCTGGAGGGCTGGGAACTGGAGGAAGGACGTTGGATCGTTCGGAAATATAATTTTTCCAGTTTTATGAAAGGAATTGCCTTCGTGGATGAAGTTGCCGCTATATCTGAGGCATTTAATCACCATCCATTTATTACGATTGATTACAAGACCGTGACTCTGCGTTTGACCTCCTGGGACGATGGCGGTATTATGGCCGTAGATATTAAGGAAGCCCAACAATATAATGAAGCTTTCGAAAAAATGCGCAGCAGTCATTGAGTTTGTAATGATCTGTCGTATATATGAAGAGCGCCTTCGCTATACAACATCGCGGTTGTATAGTGAAGGCGCTCTTATTTATAGAACCCGATTCTGTTGTTCAGGACGATATACCATACAATGGAACGGTTTTCTGCCATCTGGAGTCTGGCGTTCATAGGTATCCGTCAGCTCAAATCCAGCTGCCTTGTAGGCTCGGATAGCCCGCTGATTCCAAGTGAGAACCTCTAGGTCAATTTCATTCTGCGGATGCCGCCGTCTGGCTTCCTCGGCAATGGCCCGGACAAAATCGGAGCCTGTGCCATGTCCGCATCTTTCGGGATGCATTCCAAGACCCAGCCGGGTCACACCGACCATAGGGAAATATTGAGCAAATCCCGTCAGCTCATTCTCTTCGTCCAGGACCGCAACATATTGCTCTTGGCGAAGCGTGGGACTTCCAAATTCGACTTCAAGTGCCTTCATTTGTTCCCAGGGAAGCCAGCCGTATATGTTGTAGGGGGGATCATAGCGCCACTCACAGATTTCAGCCGCTTGATGCTCGTCCATCGGTACGATCCGGTAGTTGGATATTGAGGCCGGCACTTTTCCATTCCTCCTTATGCAGGTACTTCAATCATTAACCACAGATTGTAGACAAGTTGTAGGAGAATGGCAAGCGTGTTTATTTCGTACCTAAGTCGGGTATACATTCAATAAGAAGGATTTACTGCTCATATGCTCCCCCAGCGGTGACGGTAAAACCGACGATGTTCGCTAAAATTGAAACCTTTTGAGGTGTCAGTTCGTCAGTAATGATAATCATTGCGATGTAGTGGACATAAAAAACCGCAATTCGATTCCGGCCAGAATCAAATTGCGGCTAGGGTTAGCTTGCTGTGCGGTAGTTATTCTACGTTGTCGTCATCAGGAATATCTGAAGCTACAGAATGGTAAGCGTCTGTGCTCATAATTCTTTTTGCACCGACATAACGGTTAGCGTAATAATTTTCGTTCAGTGAGCTAACTACTACACCACGTGAAGTCGAGGAGTGGGCGAATTTCCCTTCACCTACGAAGATACCTACATGGGAAACGCCTCTTCCTGTGGTGTTGAAGAACACCAGGTCGCCTGGTCTCATTTCATCGCGGGATACAGAAGAACCCATTTTGAATTGTGATCCAGATTGATGCGGCAGTTTAATTCCCAGTTTGTTGAATACATACATTGTGAAGCCGGAGCAATCGAATCCCTCGAGTGTAGTGCCTCCGCTTCTGTAGTTCGTTCCTTTGGCATCTTGGATGACCTGGTCCATCTTAGAGTCTGCAAATGCACTGCTGCCACCGAATGTAAAAGATGTAAAGGCAATGGCGAGACCCATGGCTGCGATCGTTAGCTTCTTCTTCAAAAAAAATATACCCCTTCCAATGCCTGCGAGGTTAGCTTAAGGATTCGGTAGAAGGTTCCCCTATGACCACTCTGTTGCGAGATCAATTCACCCAAACTGGTTCCCCCGCTTCCTAGGTGCCAGGAATTAGGCTTAACTTAAGATGTGCACCTTGGAGAGCAGTATTCACGACAACGATGTTTTTAAGATAAAGGTTACAATAAAGATTACAAAGTTGTTACTATCAGTTCACTGCGATTATTGTAACAAAGACAGCAGGCTTTGGCAAATGTTTCATCGCAAAAAGTTACAAAAAAAATCTGTTCCTAACGCTCCAGGAACAGATTCTGTTAACAGTATTCAGTTATGTGCTGTTTGCACGGGAAAGAAAAAAGTTTTTTCGACAGCTGAAAATACAGGAGAGAGCATATTGTGAGAGGTTAGCCTCTGCTGGAGATATCGATGTGCCATAGCCGATACTGCGAACTGATATGCCACAGCCTGACCAGACTGGTAACAAAATGATACGATTGCTGGAGAATCAGTGCCAACATACCCGTCCAAATCATCGCCACGGTGCCAAATAGACCGAAAACTAGCAACACACAAGTACCGAGCAACAGGGATACACCAACAGCCGGAAGAAGCTGGCGAAAGAAGGCGAGCAGGGAGGATAGTATGGTGTGACCACTGACAGTGCCCAACTGCATATACAGGATGCACTGCCGAATGACCCAACCGTAAGCTATCCACCCCATGGCATAGGGCAACAAATGTAGCAGGTAAGAGGAAGATTGCAACGTTCCTACTACAATAGGATAGAGTCTCGGTACCACCCAAAAGGCGGGAAGCAGCAGCAAACCCAACTCGATGATGTAATACAATAGCGATGACATACCGTGGCGTTTCATCCCCTTGAAGAAGGACAGGCTTTGCGGTTCAGACGCATCGGTATGCAGGCTTTGATATATGCCAGCTCTAATGAAGGGAGTGATTAGTATGCGCAGTACGGTCGCCCCTAGTAATATCCACAAGTACACATGTACTTCCCGGCTGTCCATCAAGGCGATCTGGCCCTCCATCCAAAACAAGGTCTTTCCCAGTTCGTTTTGGCTCTGATCAGGATAACGTAGCAGCAGCGGGATAACGGCAGACTGTACCAGCCTATAGAGAAATACTCCCCACAGCAGACGATACAGAAATAAAATGATAACGATATAAAAGCGTATGCGTACCAGCGCCCAGCCTTCTTTTATAACAGTCCGCATCTATAGACACCTCACCATGACAGACTTCCAAGCAGTGTCTCCAACAGCTTGGTTACACTTACACTCCAACGGGTTTGTTGTTTTTCATCCAATTCAGCCTTCAGGCTATTATTAATATGCTTGTTCTCCAGTGCAATAGTGTATAGAGGATCTACAGTCACATAGGACACGGGGGAAGCGCTTTTGAGTCGGAAAGTTGTACTTTTGCCCGCACCATCCCATGCCTTGAATATCGTTGAGCCATCCTTGAAGGTAAATTGAACAGGTATTTTGGGATAATCTGCTCCTTTTTTGCTGAGCGTCACGACTGCTTCGTATCCATTCTCCAGCTTGTGGTTCATGATGCGATCGACTGAAAAGTCCGCCATCTGGCCGTCATATACATATTGTTCAAAATAGTGGCTCCATGATCGTCCGGTCACTCTCTCCACGACATGTTGAAAATCCTGTGAGGTCGGATGCTTGAATCGATAAGTCTGGACGTAGGTCCGCATAATCCGGTCCATTTTTTTCATACCCACCTGACGCTCAATACCTCGTAGTACTAATTTACCTCGTGAATAGGCATTTTGCGCATACTCAGCTGCCGATCCATACTTCCAGGACTCACGGTTTAGCGGCTGTGGGGAAGCTACCTGTCCCGATTGTAATGGCAAGTTGGGGGTAAGCCCATACTCTTGTTCCATGAGCCGTTCCTCTGCATAGGAGGTGAAGCCTTCATCCAGCCAAGGCTCCTCAAATTCATTGTTGGCTACCATTCCGTAGAAATATTGATGCCCAATTTCATGAACCAGCGTCCGTTCCAGATTATAGCCAGGATTCAGTTGGTCCGCAGCTGCGGCCGTGATGAGTGTCGGATATTCCATGCCGCCGGCTCCACTGCCTGTTTTGGGTGGAACGACGATGGATAGAGTGGAATATGGATAAGGCCCGTACCATTTGCTGTAGTACGAAAGGGCAGCCTTGGCTGCGCTCATGTAACGTCCTTTGAGTTCCTTATGGGACGGGTCCAGATAGAGCTTGATTTTGACACCAGGAACCTCAGTAGAAGAGAAGGGTTCTTCTACGGCTACAAAGTTGGGTGAAGCAGACCAGGCAAAATCGTGTACATCATCGGCATAAAATTGATATATTTTCTGGCCGTTCTGTCGTACTGCACCACGGGTGGGAAAACCGGTCGCTGCTACGATGTGTGTTTCAGGCACCCGAATCCGTATACTGTAAATTCCAAAGTCGGCATAGAACTCGGAGTTGCCATGGTACTGATGGAGGTTCCAGCCCTCTTCGGCGCGTCCACGTTGTCCTGCAGTCTCATAGACGCTGAGCTTTGGAAACCACTGTCCAGCCATTACAAAATCATCTGTCGCACCCATACGAGCAAAAATGCCAGGCAGTTTGACTTCAAACTTCATATATAGTGTGATTTCTTCGCCACCCCGTACCGGTTTGGGTAGACGCACCTTTATGAGCGAACGGTCGCTTGCGTTACCGTCATCTGGTTGTACATATTGAGTGCGGTGCATGAGAGATAAACCGTCTTCTGTTTTTAGTTCGGTCAGCGTCATGGAGCCAAAGCCGTCCTTAGGCATGGTGTCTCCGCGCAGCTTTCCGCCGGATTCCTTCATAAAGGTGGTTTCCATGGAAGAGAAGGCATTCGGGTATAGATGAAGATACAGATCATTCACAGTTTTCTTACCCGGATGCCTCCAGGTCAGTGTCTCAGTGCCTCGCAAAACCCGTCCTTTTTCCAGAGATACATCAATGTGATATTCCACCACCCGTTTGCTGAGAATTTCCGAAGCGGGCTGTGGAGGGTTCTTGGGCAGATCGGGCATGATGTTGGCCCCTAGAGGCTTGCCCATATTTGGCGCAAGCGCAGACTCAGACTCGGAGCCGTATAGTGGTTTGCCTGCGGACTGAGAGACGGATTGCGATTGGGGTTGCCAGGCAAACCATAACGTCCCTGCGAGGAGTCCGAGGGCTAGTGTGGACAATAAAACGATTTTGGTGCGTGCTGGGGTCATACAATGGATACCTCCCGTTGACAAGCATCTACAGCATGTATATGTTTGCTTTCGGGAGATTATTAGTTAAAATATTTATAGTGTAGAATGAGTGTGAAGACGGAAATTGGAGGTCTAGTGACGCATGAGTGAAAATCAACCGGACGGCAAAAAGCAGATTGCACTGAATATTGTCAGTGGCAAGAGTAAACATAAGGGCTTCGGCGCAGGCTCAATCGACCTGAACAGCATGTCCCCGGTCATCATTGACCGCGGAGAGGCGAAAATTGATGTCGGTGCCATGCATGCCAAAAGTAAAGTAGAACGTGGAATCAAGTTCTCTACGAATAAAGAGGACGTACCGAACGGACGCCAGGTATGGCTGGTATGGGTAGCTGTGGACCGTACGCCCGAAGGACGTATGTATGGTGGCGCGACGGCCTGCGAGATGCTGATTGACGACGAAGCCAAACGCGGCTGGAAAATTCTTGCCGATCATGTTAATCGTATGGATTATGCACTCAAGCGCCGTTTCATGCTGGATGATCTCGGCAGCGAAGATAAAGCAGCGCTCAGAAGCCTGCTGATTTCACATAATCAGGAATGGTGGGACGCTTCGCCTGAGGAATTGAAGCAGGCGCTGGAAGGGTAAGCCTAGCGTTAACGAAGTAACAGTATTGTAGAAAAGCAGCCACTGTAGGCTGCTTTTTCCTGTAAGAAGAACCGAATTGGAATCTCTATTTAAGCTCTATGATGCCTTCAATTGTTAGTTTTCTGACCTCATAAAATATGTACCGGACAATAAAATAGTAGTCTACTTCCTTTTCATGTAAGTTATGAACATCATCGCCTTGACATCATGGAAAGGCATTCACTATAATTCAAATAGAAATCGGTTTCAATCCGGTTTTTATTTAATTCGTGGAACCGGTTCCTAAAAAGATGAAGTTTTTTCCTATCGCTGTTTATGAATGTAATCTCTAAATAAGGTGGCATCGTTATGTTTAAATGGTTGAAAAAGAAGGCGGCTCCCCGTATTGAACAATTCGACATGGTAGCGCCGGTTAAAGGAAAAGTGGTTTCCCTGGAAGAGGTTCCAGATCCTGCATTCTCGACAAAAGCTATGGGGGATGGCATCGCTATTCATCCGTCTGAGGGTAGGGTCACCGCTCCTTTCGCGGGAAAAGTTGCTCATGTTATGGAGAAAAGCAAACACGCTCTCATTATTGAACATGAATCTGGCGTACAAGTTTTGATACATGTCGGCATTAATACCGTTTCCCTCAAAGGACAGGGATTTAATCCTAAAGTCCAAGTAGGAGATAGCATTAAAGCAGGGCAATTATTGATGGAATTTGATCTGGATGCAATTCAACAGGGTGGATTACCTGTAATTACTCCAGTAATCGTTCCAGACGGGCAAGATATGATCAGCCATGTCGAAATACTGGATAATCCATCTGCTTCTCCAGATGTCCCTGTATTAAGAGTTCACTTGAAAGCATAGTTAGCATTTTTGTTTTCTACTATCATGCTCATAGAAAAAATTCTTTGAATGTAAAGGTAAAATATGTAGAAGAAGACTAACCAGGAGATCTTGGTTGGTCTTTTCTTTTAATAAGTAAGTCCAGTTTAGGATAATGTAGAATGGTTGTGAAAGGGGAAATGTATATTGAATGCAAACCGTATTTTGAAATTAGAAAAGGCGTTGTTTCAGGCTTGGTCTTTGGAGTCTAGCTCTAAATGGACAGCCAAGAATCCTGCCGCCGGACAATGTGGTGTCACAGCGCTTGTCGTTCAGGACAGGCTTGGTGGTGATATTTTGAAGACATGGCTGGACAGCGGCTGGCATTATTACAACCGAATCGGTGAGGATATTATAGATTTTACGGAGTCACAATTTTCAAGCCTTCCACAGTATCAGCATGTACAATCCAACCGGGAAGAAGCATTTTCAGACACCAACGCAGAGCAGTATGCAGCTTTAAGCCGGAGACTAGGGGAATCGTATATGGGTACATAATTAAAGCAACAAATTCGACTGGGCAAAGCTGGATATTGACTGCATACGAGGGGTCGGGTGGTCCAGCTATAGGGGGAGATACTGAGAAAGACTCAGGATTTGCTGAATCTAATTGAGGCCACAAAGCCAGCGAATTTCGAAGATATGGGCTATTATGAGGATACTGGATCTACTATTCGTTATGGATGCAAGGATCAAGTCTGTTTTATCAGGAAAGCACCACAGAGCCATATGCACCGGACGAGTGAAGTTACGGGGTGAACATTAAAATATCAGAAGTAGATCGGTACCTTGTCGAGGGCGGTCTACTTCTTTTTCGTTTAGGTAAGTATTGTTGCTTACGAATAAAACTAATGCAGCCAATGGCTGGGAACGCTTAGAGACGAGGGCAGCCTGGTCTTACAATTGCCTTTAGCCGAATTTAATTGCGCTTGTGTAAGAAAGATACTTCCCTCCAGATTAGCCCCACTTAAATCAGCATCTCTAAAGTCTGCCCCGATGAGGTCAGTCATGCTCAAATCAGCTTCTCGCAGGTCAGCAGCAATCAGTAGAACGCCTCTCAGGTTGGCACCTCTCAGATTAGCGCCTCTTAAATTGGCCCCGATCAGGTCTCTACTTTTGATTTTTTTACTCAGTTTATGGTTCTCCATGTTTTTCTTACATTTTTCTCGCACTAACTCACTTGTTTGTACAAGTAAATCATTGACTAGCGCCCTATGGGTGGGTACATGAAGATCTATGAGGGATTTTGGATCTTGATCCGTAAGCTGCTCGGTTTTCGCCATTGCTTCTTGTAACTCGGTATAGATGGAGTGAGTTTCTTGTAAGCTGAGGGCTTCATTTAGGTAATAGAGCATTTCATAAAGCTGCTGCATGATGGGAAATAGATTGAACATTTCATCAGCTATTGCCGGGTCGTCTCGCCAGCTTTTTCCGTTGTATGTAACTTGGGAAATTCTTTGACCTGCCCCAAAGCAATCATATACTGTACAGCCTCGCAAGCCTTTATTCCTCAGGTTCTTATGAATGTCACAGCGATAATCCGCATTTAGATGTTGACAGGGAGTTCCTCCATCCTTGTTAAAGGCAAAATCAGCAGATTTGGCATAAGGCAAGGCGACACAGCATAAACCAAAACATTTTTCACAATCGGCAGTATACAATAAATACACATCCTTTTATTAGCACCTACTACATGTAATAATACCAAAAAAAGATGCAGGATGGTGTATTGCTAAGTAAAATAGGTCGATTACCCTTTTGCCAAATTCAATTGCCATGAAACACCGTATTTATCTTCGACCCAGCCAAACTGTTGGCTTACGGGCGAGGCTTCAAGGGGCATCAAAACTCGGCCTTCCTGAGATAGCTGACCAAACACACGATGAATTTCTTCTTCCGAATCACAAGTGACGAATAGCGATAGAGCTGGAGTAAAAGAGTGTTTGTCCTGATGGTTATAGTCTATGGCCATAAAGGTTTGCCCTTTGAGGTTGAATACGGCATGTAACACGGTCCCATCTTCCTGATGAAAAATGCTCATGATACCAGACGGCTTAAATACAGAGGTATAATATTGCATGGCTTCCTCTGCTTGACCGGGGAACATGAAAAACGTTGTGATTTTTGGACTAGAATCCTGCATCAGATCAGCTCCCTTGAGTGGATTATAGATGATAACATTTTTTCTCTTTAGTAATAGAAATATTCATGATTAGAGAAGTACTTCATAAAGAAAGATAGGCATAACTGGGAAGGGGAAACCAGATGATAGATGCGACAGCAAAGCTTATTGAGATGGTGGGTTCAGGCAGGAAACTGGACGCCGGCATTATTTCGGCCTATACGGATGTAGTTGCCCAATACGGAACCGCGGAGGATGCTTGGGAGTTATATTGGCTTTTTGTAGAAGATCCTGATCACTATGTTAGGGGTTTGTTACTTGGGCCGATCATGAGATGCGGAGATGTTGCTCTGGCGCAGGATATGTACGGGCGTTACGTTCGAAATCAGACATCCCAGGAACATATACCTGATGGTGTGCTGCATGTGTTAGGTTATTTGGGTTATGTGGAAGCTGCGGCTGATCTCGTCGCATGGTTGAACGGGCCCTATGGGGCAGCATCCGTGGATGCTTGTCTGGGGCTCGTACATCTTCCATGCGAATCGTTTCGTGAACGATTGGCGACTGAATTGGAAAAAGCAGTGAATCAAAATCTGTTTAATGAATTCTTACCTCTACTGAGCTTTAAATGTACTACAGAGGATATGGTTCCGCGATTGGTGCATTGGGGAGAGCGGCATGCCTCCGTAGACTGTAATGCGGGAATTATTGCTGGAATTGCATTGTTTGGAAAAAAGCAGAAGGATACGATCCGATCTATTTTGTGGAATCCGCTTTGGGAGGCTCATGGAACGGCTACGGGAAGTTGTGTGTGGTCTTATATTGCTATGCAGCATGTAGGGTTGACCTTTAGAGAGCTTATTCAGGATATAAAAAGCTACGATGTATTCAAAGCAGGTGTACAGGCATTGGAGTACCGCTTGGATGTGTTATATGAAATGTTGGAACTAAAGCTCAGCTATAGAGCTCGGCCAATCCGGTTCGCTCGCTGTAACGAGGAATCATTTGCTCAAATCTATAGCGATTTGTTTAGCTGGTCGACGGAGCATAAGGATGACTCTATGATAGGTTGGATGAACGAACATTTGGGGTATGAGCACCGGCTTCTGGAACAGTATGATGAGATTAGGAAACGAATCGAGATCAAAATGGTGCATGAAATTGAGCTGGAGCATGTCCAGACGGGGAGTTAACCGGGTTGAGATATAAGAAATTTTGGTATAAAAGGACGAAATGACGGAGTTTGGCGGCGATATAGGGATTCGCCCAGTCCACGGGCTGATGTCCCGCATAGGATACATCAGCCTAGAACACAAGGAGTGAAACACATGTCTTTACTGCCACAAGTTCCTTTCGGAACGCAACCGGGTATTCCGGGTCCATTCACACCGTCAGGTCCTTCGATTCCACAATTTCCTGATATACAGGATTCGTTTCCGTCTCCGGTAGGTCCGCCACCAGGGCCAGGCCCCTTTTCGCCACAGCCTTTCTCACCGCCGCCGCAAGGGCCGTTCGGTCCGCAAGGTGGGCAACAAGCTCAAGCACCAACTTCCCCACCACCACCATTTACGCCACCAAAGCCGCTAGTTTCAACATTTGCGGTTGACCCTGGAGCCATTTTCGGTTGTTTGTTCCGCAATACGTTTGTATGGCTGACGAACGGAGAGCGTTTCTGGATGTACCCTGTCTTTGTAGGCAGAACATCGGTAGCGGGTTTTCGGTGGAGTGGACGTTTTTGGTTTTACTATGGTGTAGACACCAACCGTATTGAGTCGTTTAGTTGTTTTTGGTAATAGCGCAGCTTTAGGGAAGAACGGGGCTTAACTGGGGAATGGCTGATGGCACTGGCAAGAGAGCTATAATGGGCGAATGAAATAAGTGAAGTAAAGATAAAAAAGACTGGGAGAGCGCATCATGGCGTTTCCCAGTCTTTTTTTGCTATTACTCCATCCACCATCGCTTAAAATTGCCCCACCAGGATTTTTTTTCGGCCTGCCGTTCCGCTTGGTCAGTAGGTGCCGATGCCTGTGGGTTATTCTGCCCCGATAGGGTCTCTTTCGGCTCGGTACCGCTAACGAATACCTCCAGCCGCTTGTCGGGACTGTCCGGCGCAGCCAGCTTGCCGCTGGCCGGATCAATATAGGCGCTGACTACGCCGTCAGGGATCGGGAAGATTTTGGGCGGCACATTCTCCAGCGCTTTTTCTGTATATTGTGCGAAAATCGGTGCCGCCCGCCGGGCATCCTGCGTGCTGATGGCCTTGCCTTTGTCATATCCAACCCAAACAGCGGTGGATAGCTCGGGGGTGAAGCCGACCATCCATGCGTCCGTGTTGGTCGTGCCGCTCTTGCCGGCAACCGGGCGTTTGATCAGCTTCGCGACCCGGTTACCGGTGCCGCCTTCTTCAAACACGCCTTCCATGAGGCGTGTGAGGACATAGGCGGAGGCGGGCTTCACGACCTGCACAGGTGCGGCCTGCGGTGCTTCGTACAGCGATCGTCCGGCCGCATCGGTGATGCACAGCACCGCTACCGGAGCCACCTTTTGCCCGCCGCTGCTGATGACCGAGAAGGCCGAGGCCATCTCGAACGGGCTGACGGGCGACACGCCCAGCGCCAGCGAAGGCACGGGCTTGAGCTCGCTCGTAATGCCCATTTTGCTGGCGAGGTCCATGACCTTATCCGCTCCCACCTGCAAAATGGTGCTGACGGCATAAATATTATCAGACGCCGCAATGGCGCGCCGCAGATCTATTTCGCCCCAATATTTGTCTCCAAAATTTTTGGGCTTATAAGTTTTACGGTTGTTGTCGTAGTGGAACAACGTTGGTCGGCTTTCGAACTTAGACGTACTTGTCAATTCACCGGAATCGAGCGCGCTGAGATACATGATCGGCTTGAAAGAGGAGCCTGGCTGCCGGGTTGTGGCTAGCGCATGGTTATATTGATTCCCTACATAGTTCGTTCCGCCGACCATAGCCTTGACATGTCCGTTACGCGGGTCCATAGAGATTAATGCAGTTTCCAGTCCGTTGCTGTTCTTCATGCCCTCATTGACAGCCGCCTCGGCTGCCTGTTGCATGTGCATGTCCAGCGTCGTATAAATGCTTAGCCCGCCATGCTCAAGCACCGCTTCGCTAATCCCAAGTTGATGAGTCGCTAGTTGGCGAACGTAATCGCGAAACCAGGGAGCTGCTTCCACTGTCCGACGCTGGCTCTCGGGCCGCAAGGGCAGTATTTCCTCATAGGCCTTGCTGGCTTCAGCTGGTGTAATTTTACCGATGAGTGCCATAGAGTCCAGTACAATTTTCTGCCGATCCTTTGCGTTTTTCATATGATTATAGGGTGAATAGTAGGTCGGTCCTTTCGGAATACCTGCCAATAGGGCGCTTTCGGCCAAATCCAGATCCTTTGCGGATTTACCGAAATACATTTGCGAGGCCGCCTCAATGCCATAGGCCCCATGGCCATAGTAAATTTCATTCAAATACATTTGCAGCAGCTCATCCTTGGAATACTTCATTTCAAGCTGTGCAGTATAGATGGCCTCTTTGGCCTTGCGCGTCCAGGTTTTCTCGTGAGATAAGTACAGATTGCGCGCAAGCTGCTGAGTCAGCGTGCTGGCCCCCTGTGACATATCCCAGCGGGTCAAATTAACGATTACTGCCCGGCCCAGGCCTTTGAAATCAAAGCCAAAATGATCGTAAAACTTCCGGTCTTCCACAGCCAGTGTAGCTGCTATTAAATCGGGCGAAATATGATCAAGCTGGACAGGAATAGATTCCTTGCCTCCGGCAGAGAAGGTAGCAATGACTTGCCCCTGACTATCGAGCAGACGTGAATTCCGATCTGTATCGGCGAGTGGAAGACTGGTTGTGTACAAATAAGCGAGCAGAATGCAGGCGGCGATGACCGTCAGAATCGTGAGAGACATCAGCCCTTGAAAGCATCGAAGCCAAAGCGGTTTACGCTTGGAGGACCGCCCGGTAGTATCGGTCATCATGCCACCTCCTTCCATAGTTGATGTTCTCAGTATAGTCAATCCGAAAGCGTCTATTCATCAGATGCGCATACGTATCTATTTTAAACAAGATTAAGCCCTAAAAATGCTTTTGCAGTCCATTCAGGTATCGCTTATAATGCAAAAAGTGTGAAATTCAAGTGTATTTGGTACAATAAATATAGCAAACTCGGCGTTTGCGTGTTGCAGTTATAAGGGAAAGTCCATGTTTATGCTACCGGATTGCCGGACACATACTTTGATCAGAAAGAAGGTTGGAATGATGGACTTGTGGTTTACGGAGAAGCAGACTCCCTCTTTCGGCATTACAGCAAAAATCAAACAAACCTACGTCTCTGAGAAAACAGATTTTCAGGATCTGGCAATGATCGAGACGGAGGAATTCGGCAATATGCTTGTTCTGGACGGCATGGTGATGACAACGGTTAAGGATGAGTTTGTATATCACGAAATGGTAGCGCATCCGGCCTTAAATACACATCCGAATCCGAAAAAGGTTTTGGTTGTGGGTGGCGGCGATGGCGGCGTTATCCGTGAGGTCATCAAGCATCCTGAAGTGGAAAAGGCTGTATTGGTTGAGATCGACGGTAAAGTCATTGAATATTCTAAAAAATATTTACCTGAAATTGCCGGGAAGTTGGACGAGCCTAATGTGGAAGTGCTGGTCAATGATGGTTACATGCATATTATCGAACACAAAAATGAATACGATGTGATTATGGTCGATTCGACGGAGCCAGTGGGTCCGGCAGCGCCGCTGTTCGAACGTGGGTTTTACCAAGGTATTTTTGAGGCGCTGAAGGAAGACGGCATTTTCGTGGCGCAGACGGATAATCCTTGGTTCAAGGCTGACCTGATTCAGAAGGTCAACAAAGATGTAAAAGAGATTTTCCCGATTGTGCGTGTGTATGGTGCAAACATTCCAACCTATCCAAGCGGTCTATGGACATTTACATTGGGCAGCAAGAAATATGATCCGCTCGAAGTGGACGAGAACCAAATTCCAGAGATGGACACTCGATATTACAGTCCGCGTCTGCACAAAGCAGCGTTTGTACTGCCTAAATTTGTGGAAGATTTAACAAAGTAAACATTTTAAGAAGCGTCGTAGTGATCTTTATCGCCAGTATAGAGCGAAAAGAGCGCTATAGACGCTTTTTTTGTGTTAAATCAGAACGTAGTAGGGATGAGAATATAGTGGACACTGAATTTCCTTTTAAGATAAAAGAAGGAAATTTAAGGGTGCGTGTAGAACATACAAAAAACCAGACATTTAACAGATTTGTAATCGACAGGGGAGGTTTGGTTATGGAAATACATAAATTGGCGATGTACCAAAGAGGGGGAAACTTTTTTGATCAGACGCTCTTTTTATTACCTGTTGGGGTCTCAGACGATCTCCAACGCAGCAGATATCATCTATATGTTGAGTGTGGTGGTGTTGGTGTTCAGTTCAAGTAATTCCTTAATGACGACTATTTTAATCCCGTTGTTCCGGTTGTCAGCTCAAGTGCTTAGTGGGCTTGTTGCACCGATCGTGCTCGGTCGATTTCGGCTGACGCAGGTTCTTCTATTTTCCCAGTTTGGGCAGTTCGTCATTTTTACGTTGCTGCTGCTTTATTTGTGGATCGTACCTGAGCAGAGGTCGTTTCTGTTTATTTTTGTAATGGTGTTCGGTATGTCTTTCCTAGATGGCTGGACCAATCCTGCGCGTAATGCGCTTGTACCCCGTTTGGCTACGGGTGAAGGACTGATGCGTGCCAACGGCATGGTAGCGGTCAGTGATCAGGTGGTAAGGTGTGCAGGCTGGGCATTAAGCGGAATTATTGTGGCTTGGCTGGGTTCCCTGAATACGCTTGCAATTGCCTCCTGTTGTTATCTCGTGGCTGTAACTGTCACGTCCTTCATTCGTGATCCGCTGGATCAGAAGCACCTAGGTCTTGAAGCTTCGAATTCCCCAACAAATGCGGAAGAACCCGCAAAGGAAAAGGAAAGAGGCTCCCATTGGAAAGAGCTTGGGGAAGGCTGGAAAATCATTTGGCACAACCGCCGTATTCGTTCTCTGATGATCGTCGATAGCGTGGACAGTATTGGGGGAGTCTCCTGGCTCGGTGTATTTATTTTGGCGTACGTCAGCCAAGTGTTGCATCGTGATGAGAGCTGGTGGGGCTTTATGAATGCGTCCTTTTTCTCCGGCACGATTTTGGGTGGGTTAATTGTTGTTGGCTTGGTTAAGCGATTGCAAAAGAACAGCTTTTTGTACATGCTCGGAGCTTTGCTGGTGTATGTACTGATTACCATTGTATTTGCGCTAAATACCATTCCCGTGGCTGCGCTTGTTCTTTTTGCTGTATCAGGCTTACCTGTTCAAATGGCGGGCATTATTCGCCGCACCTTGCTACAAAGCAGTGCACCGGCAGCCCAACTACCCAAAGTGATGGCAGGGATTGATGTGATTACCAATCTCGCTTTTGGCCTGGCTTTATTATTCATGGGCTGGTATGCTGACCGATTCGGCATGGTGCAGGTGTATTTGCTGGCTGCGGCTATGACTACCATTGCTGTTCTGATCGGCTGGTGGTATCGGCGTGATTTTCAGGAAGACGAACCGATTGATCATCCGACCGCTACGGGAGCAGGGATATGAATTACATAAGCAATAGCTCCTTTCTGTGCCACAACAAAAAAGTCGGTTGCATAAGAGCAACCGACTTTTAAGGAGAACGTTTTTTACGAACGTAACGTCCTGTTACCATAACTGCGATGTTAGGCCGTAGTGAACTGGCTGTTATAAAGCGAGGCGTAATGGCCGCCGCTTGCTAGTAGTCCTTCATGGGTACCGCTTTCGACGACATCGCCGTTTTTCATATATAAGATCAGATCCGCTTCGCGGATGGTCGATAGCCTGTGGGCGATGACGAAGCTGGTGCGTCCATCGATCATTTTCATAAAAGCCTTTTGGATACGGGCTTCTGTAAGGGTGTCTATGCTGCTGGTTGCTTCATCCAGAATGAGCATAGGTGGATCGACGAGAATCACCCTCGCGATGGTGAGCAGCTGCTTTTGCCCTTGCGATAGGCTGTCGCCTGACCCGCTGATGACCGTATCGTAACCATGAGGCAGGCGCTTGATAAAGCTATGCGCATTGGCAGCTGTCGCAGCCGCGATAACTTCTTCGTCTGTGGCCTCTGGCTTCCCGTAAGCGATATTGTCCCGAATCGTTCCGCTGAACAGCCATGTATCCTGAAGCACCATACCAAAGTTAGTCCGCAGGCTGTCCCGGCTCATATCGTTGATATTCACCCCATCGATGGAGATCGAACCGCTGTCCACATCGTAAAAGCGCATGAGCAGGTTAACGAGTGTGGTTTTGCCTGCTCCAGTCTGCCCGACAATAGCTACGCGGGTGCCTGGCTTGACCTCCAAACTAAAGTTCGTGATGAGCGTCCGTTCCGGATTATAGGAAAATTTCACATGATCAAACAGAATCGTGCCTTTGCTACGCTCCAGCTGTACGGCGTTCGATTTTTCCGGTTGCTCCGGCGGCGAATCCAAAATAGCAAATATGCGCTGAGCAGAAGCCGTAGCAGCCTGAAACTGGGTCAGCACTCCTGTAATTTCATTAAAGGGCTTGGCGAACAAATTGGTGTAAATGAGAAAGCTCGACAAACCGCCTACCGATATCCCACCCAAAATGATCGAAATACAACCAATCATAGCGGTGACTGAAAAAGTCATGTTGTTGACCAATCGGGTGGAAGGGTTGGACAAAGATCCGTAAAACTGTGATTTAACTCCCGCTTGATACAACTGCTCGTTTCGGGCGGAAAATTCCTCAAGCGAGCGATTTTCATAATGAAAGGCAGTAACTACCCGCTGTCCGCCAATCATTTCTTCCACATAACCGTTCAGACTTCCTAAAATTTTGGCCTGTTCGCGGAACATACGTTGCGATCTTGTAGTAATGAACCGTGCAACGCCATATGTGATGGGGGCAGACACTAATACCACCAGCGTCATCACTGGACTGATATACAGCATGAGTACAATCGAACCAACAATAGTAATCAATCCGGTGATCAAGGTGGAAAAGCCCTGTAATAAGCCATCCGAGACGGCATCCATATCGTTCACAAAACGGCTAATGCTATCTCCTTGCGGATGATTGTCATGAAAGCTTAACGGAAGGATATTAAAATGATCGAATAACTCCCGTCGCATATCATTTACAGTCTGAAAAGCAATGCGGTTCGTCAAATATGTGAGCAGCCAACTAAATAGACTGCCTACAACATATACAACGCCTAGTCCAGCTAAAATCTGTGCAATAGCTCTAAAGTCTACCGTTCCCTTATTCACCATATGGTCGATAGCCCGACCAATCATATAGGGTCCGACCAGACTGGCGAGCACGCTGAGAATCGCACTGACGATGACCCAAAACGTTGTTGATTTATATTGTCCCACATAGGTTAACAATCTTCTCCAGGTTTCCTTGCCACTCATTGGTCTACCTCCTGCGTTGAGAGCTGGGAGCGATTAATTTCCTGATATACCTCCGAGCTGCTCATCAACTGATCATGTGTGCCGATCCCGACAATCCGGCCTTCATCAAATACAATGATTTTATCGGCATGCTGTACACTGCTTACTCGTTGTGAGACCAGCAGGACAGTCATGCGGGTGCTATTTTCCCGAAGCGATTTCCGAAGGGCGGCATCAGTTGCAAAATCAAGTGCGCTTGAGGAATCATCCAAAATCAGTATTTCCGGATTGCCTACAATAGCTCTGGCAATGGTAAGTCGCTGCTTTTGGCCGCCTGACAGATTAAGTCCACCTCGCGTGATCGGGGCGTCGAATTTTTCCGGTAAGTTAGAAATAAATTCATCCGCTTGCGCGATAGCGACGGCCCGGGCGACTTCCTCATCGGTGGCATGTTCATGTCCCCAACGGATATTATCCGCTATAGACCCTGTGAACAGCAGTGCCTTTTGTGGAACAATCCCGATTTTCTGCCGCAATTGCTCCAGCTTGTAATGCCGTACGTCGATGCCATCGACACGTACACAACCTTCTACTGCATCATAGAAGCGGGGAATCAGATTCACGAAGGTGGATTTTCCCGAGCCTGTTCCTCCTATGATTCCAACCGTTTCACCGGGATAGATGTCTACGACTACATCGCTAAGTGCCAGTTGTCCTGTCTTATTGTAGCCAAAGGAGACATGATCAAAAGAGATGGCTGGTACTGGGCTGATTTTACCCGTTCTTCCCTGATCGAATGATGCAGAATTGGCAGTATCGGAAATCGAAGCTTCCGTATCTAGAACCTCCTGAATTCTCGCGGCTGAAGTGGCCGCCTTGGTGAACAGAATAATGAGATTCGTCACCACAATCAGGGCCAGTAAAATCTGCGTAATGTAATTAATAAACGCAATAATCTCTCCTTGTGTAAGAGATCCATATTGGATATGGATACCGCCGATCCACAGAATGGCAATAATAGCTCCGTTGACCACCAGTAAGGTGGCTGGGCTAAGTAGAGCAGAAATACGGCCGACACGAATAGCGGTCTGGGTCAGGTCATCTGAGGCGGTATTGAACTTTACTCGTTCAGCTCCTCTTTTGGCAAATGCACGGATAACCCTTACACCTGTGAGATTTTCGCTTAGCACCAGAGCGATTTTATCGAGCTTTTTCTGGTATAGCTGGTACAGCGGAGAAGCCTTCGTAATGACTACATACAGAATCAAAGCCAGAACGGGTGTAGCCGCCAACAGCACCAAAGCAAGGCGGAAGTCCAGTATCATGGACATGATGATCGCCCCGATACAAATAAAAGGAGCACGAATAACCAGACGAATCAACATCGCTACAGCTGTTTGCAGCTGATTCACATCATTCGTAATTCGGTTGATGAGAGAGGGCGTACCGAATTTATCGAGATCTGCATAAGAAAACGATGAAATATGCTTAAACATCGTATTGCGCAGTGTGGTTCCGAATCCTTGGGAAGCACGGGCTGCGTAAAACTGGCACACTAGAGAACTGCCAAAGCCCAGTATAGTCATGAGCAACATTAAAAGACCCATTTGCCAAACATAATGGGTGTCTCCCTTACCAACGCCATGATTAATCATTAAAGCCACCATAGTAGGCAGCAACAATTCCAGAATAGCCTCAATTAGTTTAAACAGAGGCCCAAGAATCGTTTCCTTTTTATAGGGTTTCAAAAAAACAGCAAATTTCAACAAATCAACCATCACCTAACCTGAATATTGTATAAAGTTTTCTATTGTAATTGCATATCTGAATATGATTATGGCATATCCCCAACCATATGAATAATATTTAATATATATTAGAGATATAGGTTTTACATATATCAGGACCGGAGGTTCATGATGGAATTGAGACATCTCAAATATTTTTTAGCGATTGCAGACGCTGGACAGATTACAGCGGCAGCCAAAAAACTGCAAATCGCACAGCCTCCCTTAAGTCAGCAGCTTATGCAGCTGGAGGAAGAGCTGGGTGTAAAGCTTGTGCATCGAGGCTCACGAAGCATTCAATTGACAGAGGCCGGAATCATTTTACGGAACAGGGCCAAGCAGATTTTGGAGCTGACGGATGCTACGACAAGGGAAATAAACGATTTCGCCATGGGGATGAAGGGGACGCTCACCATTGGAACGGTTTCTTCCTCTGGGGCAACCCTGATGAAAGACAGGCTTTCCGAATTTCATAAAACCTATGCGGGTGTAAAATTTGAAATACATGAGGGAAATACCTTCCGGATTCTCGATCTTTTGAACAAAGGAATTGTAGAAGTCGGTATCGTCAGAACCCCTTTTAATACCACTGATTTAGGGTGTAGATATGCGTCCACTGAGCCGATGGTAGCAGTGATGACGGAAGAACATGATTGGAGTCCCGAACAGAAGAGCATATCATTGGCTGAGCTGAAGAACAGACCACTCATCGTATATCGCCGTTTTGAGCAATTGATCCATGATACCTGTATGAAGTATGGCTTTGAGCCAAACTACTTTTGCAAAAATGACGATGCCCGCACCACGCTTCTTTGGGCCAACGAAGGGCTGGGTATTGGCATGATTTCGCGCTCCGCATTGTCTTTGGGCAGCAATAATCATTTAATCGTTAAAGAAATTATGTGTGAAGATTTGCACACTCGTGTGGCGGCTGTCTGGTTGAAGGATAAATACATGTCTTCTTTAGCTTCCCGGTTCATTGAAAGTTTTAGCCAGGCATCCAGTGCAGCTGACCTACAGTAGTTGAATTTTTTAAGGGCGAAAGCATCTTTTTGTAAAAACTCATTTGAATTGCAATCGGGAACTGGATATAGTAGTACAGTAGGATAGCGATAGAATGGAGTTTGAACACATGCCACACAATGCAAAGGTTCGAATCCGTCTTCATAGTCATCATGACGGAGAAGATGTGGTACAGGAGCTTCCTGGAGAAGCAATCGTTCGCGGGAAGCATCTATATATAAGGTACGAGGAGCCGCAAGAGAGTCCTGAGGGCGGTACGACACGGAACACAGTCAAGATCGGACCGGATGAGCTAAAGCTGATTCGTCACGGTGAGGTACAATCAGAGCAGTCGTTCGCGCTGGGACGCAGGTTGCCTGGATTTTACCGCTCGCCTTATTTAAACCTGAACATGTCTGCGCATACGCAGAAGCTCGATATTCGGATGGATGGATTCACCGGACAAGTGAGCTGGACTTATGATCTATACGTATTTGAGGATTTCTCGGGGCATTTTGCCATCAGTTTGCATATACAGGAGGAGCAACAATCATGACAAGCAATCCACTGGAACTTATTAATCAAAAGGTGACCTCAGCAATCGAGGCAGCGGTGCTGGCTGCTGGAATCGTGGGTCGCGAAGAGCTGCCGACCATTACGCTGGAGGTACCTAAGGACAAGTCACACGGTGACTTAGCTACCAACGTAGCCATGCAGCTCACTCGCATTGCGAAGAAGAATCCGCGTCAAATCGCTGAAGATCTGATTGCGAATATGGACTTAGCTTCCGCTTCTATTGAAAGTGCTGAAATTGCGGGACCAGGCTTTATTAACTTTCGTTTGAACAAGAGCTACCTCTATGCAGTGATCGGACAAGTACAGGAGCAAGGAGCAGATTACGGTCGTGTACAGGTAGGTGAGGGCAAAAAGGTACAGATCGAATTTGTCAGCGCCAATCCGACTGGGAGTCTTCACTTGGGCCATGCACGTGGTGCAGCCGTAGGGGATGCGCTCTGTAATGTGCTTGATTTTGCCGGATATCAAGTCACTCGTGAATATTACATTAATGATGCGGGGAACCAGATTTACAATATGAGCCGTTCCATCGAAGCGCGTTATTTGCAGGAGCTAGGACAGCCTGCGGAGATGCCGGAGGACGGATACCATGGTGAGGATATCATCGGGTTTGCGAAGGAACTGGTGGCTGAGAAGGGCGATTCTCTGTTGTCTATGGAACCGGGAGATCGTGCCGCTTATTTCCGTGAATACGGTCTGGAAAAGGAACTGAATAAGATCAAGCGTGATCTGGAGCGGTTCCGTGTACCTTTTGATTCCTGGTTTAGTGAAACATCACTGTATGATAACGGTGAAGTGCTTAAAGCACTGAATGAGCTGCGTGACCGTGAGGAAATTTATGATAAGGACGGAGCTACTTGGCTGAACACGACTAAGTATGGTGACGATAAAGACCGCGTATTGATCAAAAATGACGGTACTTATACGTATCTGACTCCGGATATCGCCTATCACCGTGACAAATATGCTCGTGGGTATGACACGATCATCAACATCTGGGGAGCGGATCACCACGGCTATATTCCACGGATGAAGGCCGCAATGGAAGCACTGGGCAATGACCCGGATAAGCTTAAAGTGCTGATTGCCCAAATGGTCAGCTTGTTCCAAAACGGGGAAAAAGTAAAAATGTCCAAGCGTACTGGCAAGGCCGTAACGATGGAGGATCTGATGGAAGAAGTGGGCGTAGACGCGATTCGTTACTTCTTCACCATGCGTAGTATGGACTCGCATCTGGATTTTGATATGGATTTGGCGATTTCTACCTCCAATGAGAATCCGGTATTCTACGTGCAATATGCACATGCACGTGCATGCAGCGTATATCGTCAAGCCGAAGAGCAGGGTATTGCTGTACTGCCATTGGCAGAAGTTGACTTGTCGAAGCTGACGGCTGAGCATGAATACGATTTGTTACGCAAAATTGGCGAGTTGCCAGAGGAAGTATCGGTGGCAGCTGCAAACTTTGCGCCGCATCGTATGATTCGCTATGTCTACGAGCTGGCATCCATGTTCCACAGCTACTATAAAGCAGAGCGTGTCATCACGGAGGATGCAGCTCAAACGCAAGCTCGCTTGGCGTTGTTTGGCGCGGTCCGTACGACCATTGCCAACGTACTGAAGCTGGTGGGCGTGTCTGCACCGGAACGTATGTAAGTAAACAACTGCAACATAATGATTTTGTAGTCATATGTATAATGGTTAAAGGAACCGTTCGTGCTGCCCTCTAGGGAGGCTCGTTCGGTTCCTTTTTTTGGTTTGAATACAATAAGTTTGAGTGGTTTAATAGCGTTCCAGTACCAGATTCGTTTTTAAGGAATCGGCAGGAATCAGCCATCCTTTGGATTGTAGCAGATTCATCAGCTTGGTGCGGTTGCTTGCGGCAGTATTGTAATCCGAAGTTTTGAAGGAGATTTCGATGATATTGTCGGTACCCGATCCGTTGGAGCTGCGAATAGGCCATACTTCAACGTCAGTATCCAAGCCCTGAAAGCTGCCCTTATATTTGCTGACCTGTACAGGACCGCGTACTCTGGAGTTTGCCAAGGTATGTTTGTCCCAGTTGCTGCTTTTCCAGTTTTGCAGCTTGCCCGGAAGATTGTCCTGCAATTGTTTTAATGCCTGATCCGGGGAAGGCAGAGCTAATCCTTTGGAGGCGTTCGTTTTCTTGTCATTGGAAAAGCTTAATGTCTGCTTGCTGTATCCCCAATCCACCTCAGCCTCATAATTATCATCAGAGGCACTGAAACCTTCTTTATTCGCTTGGGTAAGTGCTGCGTCGATATTCCCGTTTGTGATCGTATATCGCTTTTTGTAGGTTAACTCATAATTTTTTTTGTCGTCTTTTTTGCGAAATCTAACGTTCCAGCCCTCGTCATTCAATTGCAAGGAGTCTGTATCAAAAAACTCGACGCTTAATCGTTGCGCATCTTCACTGACTCCGAACTCATTTACGATGCCGCTTTTTAAAGAGCCATCCGCATTGAGGACCTGAGCTGTATCCAGCAGCAGCTTTACCTCATAGCTTGGTGTGGCATTGGCAGCGGCTTGTACGGGCTCTGCACCTTTCCATCCTGTTGCGAGCAGCACTGCACTCAGAGTTACTACTGACATGAATTTAGTGATACGCAGGCTTGTTTTCATTTCATCCTCTCCTGTTCGTCCGAATAGGTTACACGCTTCACTTTACGGGTGATTTGTCAGTCGTATGTCAAGCTAAGATGGTATTCTGGTTAAAAAATACCATAATTTTTATATGACAGCTAAGATTTAATCTTGGTTCCATCATAAATATTTAGTGAATCTGTGAATCAGCGCGGAGCGATGACGATCTTTGTTGCTGACCATATAAATATGCCGCTCAACAGGCTGTCCCGGAATAGGTCTTATGATCAGTAAACCCCGCTCAACCTCTGATTGAACAGCAAGGCGAGAGACAAAGGAGATGTGTTCTCCCAGCATAACCGCCTGTTTGATAGCTTCCAGTGAATCCAATTCCAGATAGGATGGAAGTCGGCGCCTCCCGCGCTCCAGCCATTTGTCAGTCACGTGGCGTGTGCTGGAATCCTTCCCATGCAACACAAAAGAGGAAGAAGCGATGCGCTCGGGTGTTACATCGGTTTCGCTAGCGAGCGGATGAGTGGGTGAGCAGATGAGCACCAGTTCATCTTCTCCCAAGGATTCTGAGAGCAGCGTTGGGGATTGAAACGGCTCTGCCGAAATAATGCCGAGGTCAATTTCGTGGCGAGCGAGCATGTCCTTAATCACGGGCGCTGTTTTCACGGACAAGGCAATGTGAATGCCCGGATGCTCGCGGGCAAACCGATGCAGCACGGCAGGAAGCAGATAGGTGGCAGGTACATAGCTTGCGCCAATCCGTATACTCCCTCGTTGGAGCGTATCGAACTCACGGACAACTCGCTCAGCCTCAGCCGCAAGTGCATTAATCTTGGTGGCATAGTGCAGCAGCGCATCTCCGGCATCCGTCAGGATGATTTTGCCCATACGTGTATCAAACAGCTTTACTCCAAATTCACGCTCCAGATTTTTCATATGAAAAGTAACAGTGGGTTGCTTTAGGCCGAGAACCTCGGCTACGGTGGTAATTTTATGGTGCTTGTTCAGCAGCTCTACAATATGTAACTTTAGAAGACTTAAGTTCACTTAGAATGCCTCGCTTTCAGTTAAGTCAAACAATCATGCTTATTCTCTAGGCAACAGCATCAACCGCCTCTATATAGATTAAATCTATGAGTGTTAACACAATTCATTGAAATAATTAATTTTGTTTTAACTTCCCAATAACACAGGTTGCGAATTCAAGTTTTACACTGGGGTCAGTCACAAGAACAGGCAGGTAATGCGATGAATCAGGATCTATATATTCGCGGATTAAGTAAAACCTTCGGCCATACCACCGTGTTGCATGAGACGAATCTGGTCGTACGACAGGGCAAGTTCACCACACTGCTCGGACCGTCCGGTTGTGGGAAGACGACGCTCTTGCGCTTGATTGCTGGTCTGGAGACACCAGATACCGGCACAATCACGATGGGAGAGGAAATTCTCTTTTCAGCTGAACGCAAAAAGGATGTTCCCGCACATCTCCGCCACTTTGGTATGGTCTTTCAGGATTTTGCGTTGTGGCCGCATATGACGGTGTTTGAAAATGTGGCCTTCGGCTTGCGAGCGAGCAAGCGGGGAAAAGGGGCTGTTAGCGCTCAAGGCAAGGAACTGCGGGCAGTGGTGCTAGAGGCGCTCGATAAGGTGAGGTTGTTAGGGATGGAGGATCGCTATCCCCATCAGCTGTCCGGTGGTCAGCAGCAGCGGGTTGCTTTTGCAAGAGCAGTTGCTATCCGGCCTCGACTGGTTTTGTTCGACGAGCCGCTCAGTGCACTGGATGCCGTGCTACGGGAGGAGATGCGCATTGAGATGATATCGCTTGTGCGCGATCTGGGGCTGACCGCCTTATATGTCACTCATGATCAGATCGAGGCCATGTCCATGTCTGATGAAGTAGTGGTTATGAAAAGTGGACATATTTTGCAGACCGGAACACCAGAGGTGATCTATGGTTGTCCGTCTCATCCAGAGGTGGCAAGCTTTATCGGCAAATCCAACTGGATCGAGTTGGAACGGACACTATTTCGACCTGAACATGTCCGTTGGGAACAGGAACAAGCGGATCAGCACACTTTTACAGTAGAGATCCTGCATGTCAGCTATGTTGGCGATCGCTATGAAATCCGTCTAGTAGCCGAAAACGGCGAGCAATGGACTGCGTATCACTCCACCCGCTTGCCCATAGGCGAACAAATGCATATTTGGGTATCACCGCAATACATCCACCAACTTGAAACATAGGGAAAAGGGGTTATATAAGATGATGAATAGGCGTGTTTTTCGTACAGGATGGAAAAAAGGGGCTATGCTTGCTTTAACATTGACTTTTGGACTGGCTGTGGCAGGCTGCGGAACGGCTACGACATCGAAGGATGGGGCACAAGCCGATGGATCAGCAAAACCAGCGGGCGCAGCGGCGTCCACCGATCAGAAGCTGGTTGTTTACAGCGCAGGCCCGGATGGACTGGCGAAAAAGCTGGTAGCGGGGTATGAGGCGCAGAGTGGAGTTAAGGTAGAGTTATTCCAGGGAACGACAGGTAAGATTTTAGCCCGCATGGAAGCGGAGAAAACGAATCCGGTAGCAGACGTGGTTGTGCTGGCATCGCTTCCGTCTGTACAAGGCTTGAAAAAGGAAGGACTCACACTCCCCTATCCGGACGCTAAAAATGCGGACAAGCTAAACCCCGACTGGTCTGATAAGGAGGGTCACTATTTCAGCACAAGTGCTTCTGCTTTGGGTATTGCATATAACACGAAGTTAGTGAAAACGCCACCTACTTCATGGGCCGATTTGGCGAAGCCTGAGTACAAGGATCAGGTTAACATTCCCGATCCATCGCTGTCTGGCTCAGCGTTGGATTTTATGACAGGCTATCTGAGCGCCAAGGGCGATGGAGGCTGGACGTTGTTTGAGCGGTACAAGGCTAACGGTGTGGCCATGGCCGGTGCGAATCAGGAAGCGTTAGATCCAGTGATTACGGGGGCTAAAGGTGTAGTCGTCGCTGCGGTTGATTACATGACCTACAAGGCTAAAGCCAAAGGCGAGCCGATTGACATCGTCTATCCGACAGAGGGAACGGTCATTAGCCCGCGTCCTGCCGCAATCCTCAAGTCCACACAGCATGAGCAAAATGCCAAAGCGTTCATTGACTATCTGTTGTCAGACGAAGCACAGAAACTAGTAGCAGATGCTTCCCTACTCCCTGGACGCACGGATATCAAAGCTGACAAGCGTGCAAACCTCGACGAAATCCCATTGCTGAAAACCAACTGGGAATGGATGGGTGAACACGGATCAGACGTGACGGAAAAGTTCACGCAAATGTTCAAATAAGCCGATGGGAGGTTTGTCTGTTAAACACATCAGAGGATGGTCCCTGACACTTGCTCTGATCGCGCTTTTTATCCTAATTGTACTGCCGTTGCTGCAAATCTTCATCCAAAGTGTGTATGTTGATGGGACATTTCAATGGGCTGCGCCTTTTCGAACGTTAGCTGCTTCTCAATTTGCAGGAGTGCTATTCAACTCGATCTGGCTAGGCATCTGTGTGATCGCAGGAACGACCGTCCTTGCACTTCCGCTAGCCTGGATCATGTCCAACACCCGACTCGCACACTGGCGCTGGTTGGATGTCGTGCTGCTGATTCCGTTTATGACTCCGCCCTATATTGGTTCCATGGGATGGATCCTGTTTATGCAAAAAAACGGGTATATGGAGCAGTTGCTCCCGGATCTGCATTTCTTAACGGCTTCCTTCTTCAGCCTTGGCGGCATGGTGATGATCATGAGCCTGCATCTGTTTCCATTCCTGTACCTGCTGTTACGCGGGGCGCTGGTGAGGATTGGCGGCAGTCTGGAAGAGGCGGGTGCTGTCATGGGCGGAGGCTTTCTGTACAGGTTCCGTCGAATCATTTTACCGCTGCTACTATCGGCATACGGAATGGGTGCGCTGCTCATTTTCGTTAAAACGATTGCCGAGTTTGGCACACCCGCTACCTTTGGGCGACGTATCGGGTATGAGGTTATGACTTCTGAAATTCACAAATATATTTCCAGTTGGCCCATCGATTTTGGCAAAGCGACGTCCATGGCCTCGGTGCTGTTAACGGCCTGCCTGCTTATGTGGTATGTACAATCGGTGATCAACCGAAAGTTCACATACAGACTGGTAGGGGGTAAAGGTTCCCGTCCTTCCCGTCTTCGTGTATCCAGCTGGACTACAGCACTGAGTGTCATGTTCATCCTATTGCTGCTCATCGCAGCTATTGGCATCCCTTACTTTTCAATTATTGCGGCCTCCTCCATGAAGCTGCGGGGAATCGGATTGGCATGGAACAACCTTACACTCGACTATTACAAGGAACTGCTGTCGTGGGGTTCTGAAAGCATGGAAGTGCTACTGAACAGTGTATTTCTCTCTTTGGGTGCATCGACGCTTGCTGTGGTGCTGGGCACCTGGTTTGCGCTTGTTATCGGTGGATCACGCACGAAAATCCAACGGACAGTTGATGCATTCAGTTTACTTCCGAATACAGTGCCGGGAATTGTTATGGTGGTGGGTCTGATTTTGTGGTGGAATTCGCCGTGGATGCCCATTCCGTTGTATAACACATATGGCATGGTCATTCTGACGTATGTTATTTTGTTTGTTCCTTATACGGTGCAGTATGTCAAAAGCGCCTTTACACAGGTGGACACTGGTCTTTTTCAGGCGGGACAGGTATTCGGCGGGCGTCCGTCTTACATATTCCGCCGGATTGTACTGCCGCTGATTGGACCGGGGATGCTCGCTGGTTGGATGATGACCTTTACCATTGCTTCACGGGAGCTGGTAGGATCGTTGCTGATTTTACCGCCATCCGTCCAGACGTCTGCAACCTATATATTTGCCCAGTTTGAGCAGGGACAGGTGTCGCTTGGCATGGCGATGGCTGTTATATCGGTTGGTTTGACCACACTGCTACTGATCTTAATGGAAAGCTTAAACTCGGGGAGAAAGTGGAAATGATGATGACCAAGCTTAGGATTTGGGGTGGAGCGGGCGAACATGGCCGCTCCTGTTATGTTTTTGAAGGAAAGCAGCATCGTATCATGCTGGATTGTGGCGTAAAAAAGGAAGGAACCGGGCAATATCCGGTTTTTCCGCCACAGAAGGTGAAGGAGCTAACTACTGTTTTGCTGTCTCATGCACATGAGGATCATTCCATGGCGCTCCCCTTACTGTACAAGTACGGATATCGGGGAGAGGTCTGGACGACCAAGGCTACCGCTGAGCAGCTGGGATCCTATTTTCGCTCCTGGCAAACTTTTGTTGAATCGAGAGGCGGCGAATTGCCCTACAGTGAACAAGATATCCAATCTATTACCTATCGCTATCTAGAAGACGAGGGGCCTTCAGGAGTATGGCGTGAAGCTTGTCCGGGTGTGAAAATGATGTGGGGACGCAGTGGGCATTTGGCTGGTGCAGTGTGGTATATCGTAGAATTGGAAGGGAAGCGGCTGTTCTTTTCCGGAGACTATAGCCGTGAATCTGAGCTTCTTGCTGCCGATGCACCGGACTTGTGTATGGGAGAGGGGGGAGATGACCTTCCTGGATGCAAGCCAAAGTCCAATCTAGTGGACATATCTATCATGGACAATGCTTATGGTATGGATATAGACCCGCAGCCTGTTAAGCTGGAGCGGCTGAGGGTCGAGATGGAGCAGGTATTATTGTCTGGCGGCCATGTGTTGTTGCCAGTGCCTGCCTTTGGCAGAGGACAGGAATTGATCGTATGGGCCAGCGAGCAATTTCCTGAACAAGCAATAATTATAGAGCCTGACCTGTGGCACGGATTGAAACAGTTAAATCGATGGAAAGAGTGGCTACGTCCGGGAGCTTCCACGCGAATAAAACATGTGTTGAACAGTGACAGGGTGTTTGTGCCTCGTGATACTGCGGAACGGATAAGTCTGCTGGAACGGAACACGGCCACTATTATCGTAACAAGAGACGGCATGATGGATTCCCCGCAGGCGCGTTGGTATTATCAATATCTGTCGGATCACCGCAGTATGCTGATCGATGTGGATAGCGGGGAGGATATTAGGAACAGTGTGATATTGACCGGGCATGCTTCCAATGGTTCTTTTGGTAAACATCTGTTGGAACGTGCAGACGCCAATGACATCTGTATAGCTCGGCATTTGATTTACAAGGTGCACCAGGGATTATCGGATGTACGGCAAATGCTGAAGGAGATGCCTAGCAAACAGGTTGTACTCGTTCATGCACCCAAATTGCAGACCGACCTTGTACGAGATGAGTTAATAAGAGAAGGAAATAATGAACATGGAGGTCCTGCCAGAGAAGTTCACTCTTTGGAGCCAGGTGCAACGATAGAGGTTTAGTATTCATCAGATCGTGGTTCACTTTGTGCCCTCTTGCATCAATCGGAAGGCATCCACTTCTCCAAGCTTGGTGGAGATGGAAGTGCGTCCAGCACTTTTACGAAGGCGTAGCGGTGTGGCAGTGCGCTTAAGCAGCGCTTTAATTTCTCCGGGCTCCAGTTCCGGTCTCAGTGAAAGGAGAAGTGCGATGCTCCCGGTCACATGGGAAGTAGCCATAGAAGTGCCGCTCATTTCATGATGCTTTCCATGAATCCAGGAGGATCTGATCTTCTCACCGGGTGCATACACGTCTACGAATTGCCCCCGATTGCTAAAAGGAGCGATACGTCTGTATTTGTCGGTAGCTCCGACTGAAATCGTCTGGGAATAGCGGGCTGGGTAGTCAATACTTCGACGCTTACCCTCATTTCCCGAGGAAGCTACGATTACAATGCCGTTATGATATGCTTTATTCACCATATCAAGCAGTGCCTTGCTACGCGACTTCATCCCAAAGCTCATATTAATAATATCGACACGATTTAATACACACCAATCGATACCAAGAATGATGTCAGAGACATAGGCGGCTCCATTATGATCGAATGCTTTTACAGGATGAATTAAAGCCCGTGGTGCTACGCCAACCATACCTTCGTCATAGTTGGATGCCGCGATGGTTCCTGCAATATGAGTGCCATGGCCGTTGTCGTCATAGGGTAGCATGGTCCGGTTCAACAAATTGATACCTCTGGCAAGGGAATGGCGAAGATCAGGATGATGAAAATCCGCTCCTGTGTCGATCACACCGATTCTGACCCGATTCCCTGTCGAGGAAGGCCAAGCCTTGTATGCACGTACCTGTTTGACTCCCCATGGCATAGAAATGCTTTTCTCTGCTTTCGGTATATAAGCCGTTTCTGCGTGAACCTTTATGCGGGTATCTTCTTCAACGGTAACACCGTGGTGATATTTGCCCAGCCTGTCTCCCCCTGAAAGCGGAGCGATGAGAGCACGGATTAGCCTAGCCGGTTGTACTTGCCGTAATCCCGCAAGCTCAGGTTTCAGCTTCCTGAGATAGGACAGGCATTCCCGGTATTGGTGAGGCTTATCGAACGTGATAATCTGTTTGTTCCGTCCACTGCCGGACGGCTCCGAAATACCCTCATGCAAACGCTGCAAAAAATCCGGATAGTCCATTTGAGACGGTCCCCCTCCGATGAGCCATGCTGAGGTATTGTATGAGCAAGCGTCAGCTACGGCATGGGAAACTTGCCCCTTTTTTATGGAAATAGGCCTGCTTGTCGTGTCAAAGTAGCTATGGACACATACGATACATGGAGGGCATAAGCTCTTGTGCAACAACTTTGGGAGGCCTCTCCCGGAGCGGGTACAGTCGGAGGCGGGGGGAACCCCGTCTTTTTACGTGTGCCGTCTTGTGCAGAGGGATATTCTTGGAAATTATGACGATACCCATGTTTAACTTGCAATTTGCTTCCAAATAGGTTTTACTTAGTTTTGATAATGGATATGTTAGTATTGCATGTATCGTGTATGCTCTGAAACATGTTCTTGTGAATTACGTGTGAGAGGAAGTGTCCCTAGGTGAGTACACCACTCAACTTGAAGATTGACCCGGAGAAAGTCCACGAGACTCCAATGGTGGATTTGGCATTTATGGTATTGAAAGCAGCCAATACTCCATATTATTACCGTGACCTGATGAATGAAGTCGCCAAATTGCGCGGCTTGTCCGACGAAGAAATTAATGACGTTATTGCTCAGCTATATACTGAAATCAACATTGACGGGCGTTTTGCCTGTGTCGGTACGAATCTGTGGGGCTTGAAACGTTGGTATCCGGTAGATAAATCCGAAGATGCCCTGACAGGCGCCAAGCGTCCTCGTATCATTAACGATGAAGACGATGACGACGAAGATGACTATCATGAGGAAGAAGAAACATACAACTCCGATGACGACTTCGATGCAGATAGCGAAGACGAGGATGGCGAAGACGAGCTGTTCGACGGAGAAGATGACGATGATAGTGACGATGACGTAGTTATTGACGATGAAGACCTCAGTGATGAGGAAGATACAGATGATGAAAATGACGATGAGTCGATCGAAGACGACGACGATTCACTTCGTTAGGAACAGGTTGCAAGGGGAGATACGCTCTCCCCTTTTTCATGACCGTTTTCTTGAAACCCCTGCTGATTTATAGCTTTCAGATAGATTTATTCCAATCAGGTTCAAAGGACAAATTAACACAGATAACTTCCTTGACAGCGGATTGGACACGGGGTAAACTATTGCTTGGGCTTATGATTGATTCACTTATATGTTTGCTTTTTGTATAAAAGTGCCCCGTACTACGGGAGTGCTTTTTTGTTTTTTATAGGGGTGTTTTCACTCATGAAAGAGGGCTAAGGGCGGCGGATTGGAAAATATAACCGCTGCCTTCTTCATGGATGATAATCCGTGCAAACGGGTTACGATAACATCATAATGTCGCCTGAATTTTTGCATCTTATCTAGGAGGGTTTTGAACAGTGACGAAGTATATTTTTGTGACAGGCGGGGTTGTGTCTTCCTTGGGCAAAGGGATTACGGCAGCTTCACTGGGGAGGCTTTTGAAGAACAGGGGACTGAAGGTAACGATTCAAAAATTTGATCCTTACCTGAATGTCGATCCAGGTACCATGAGCCCTTACCAGCACGGTGAAGTGTTTGTAACGGATGATGGTGCGGAAACGGATCTCGACTTGGGACACTATGAGCGCTTTATTGATATTAATCTGTCCAAGAACAGCAATGTCACAACAGGCAAGGTATATTCCAGCGTGATCAGCAAAGAGCGTCGCGGAGAATATTTGGGCGGTACCGTACAGGTTATCCCTCATATTACGAACGAAATCAAGGAGCGCGTGTACCGTGCAGGCCGTGAAGCGGGTTCGGATGTCATTATTACGGAAATCGGCGGTACTGTAGGCGATATTGAAAGCTTGCCATTTTTGGAAGCCATTCGTCAGCTTAAAAGTGAAGTTGGGCGCGAAAATGTGATGTACATTCACGTAACGCTCATTCCTTATATTAAAGCTGCTGGTGAGGTTAAAACCAAACCAACTCAGCACAGTGTGAAAGAACTGCGCAGCATCGGCATTCAACCGAATGTCATTGTTTGCCGTACAGAGCATGAATTGTCCTCCGATATGAAGGCTAAAATTGCATTGTTCTGCGATATTGATGCGAATGCAGTGGTAGAATGCCGCGATGCTTCGACTCTCTACGAGGTTCCGTTGAACCTACGTGAAGAAGGTTTGGACGAAATCGTAGTTAACCACCTGAAGTTGACAACACCTGCATCGGATATGACCGAATGGGAAGGGTTAGTTGATCGAATCAGCAAGTTGGACAAAACGGTTGAAATTGCTATTGTTGGTAAATATGTTGCGCTACATGATGCATACTTAAGTGTTGTCGAGTCGCTTTCCCACGCTGGATTTGATGCAAATGCAGACGTAAAAATCCGCTGGGTGAACGCCGAAGAAGTAACGGACGAGAACGTAGCTGACATGCTGGGCGGCATTGGCGGTATTCTCGTACCAGGTGGCTTCGGCGATCGCGGAATTGAAGGCAAAATCAGCACCATTCGTTATGCACGGGAGCAAAAAATTCCGTTCTTCGGTATTTGCCTGGGTATGCAGGTGTCTGTTATTGAGGTTGCTCGTTCCCTGGCTGGTCTCGAAGGTGCCAACAGCTCGGAAATTAACCCGGCTACCGATTATCCTGTCATTGACTTGCTTCCTGACCAAAAAGACATCGAAGATTTGGGCGGTACCATGCGTCTTGGCCTGTATCCATGTAAACTGGTGGAAGGTTCCCTGGCAGAGGCTTGCTACAACGACGAGCTGGTGTACGAAAGACATCGTCATCGGTACGAATTCAATAACGAATATCGTGAAGTTATTGAAAAAGCAGGTCTTCGTATTTCTGGTACTTCACCGGATGGACGTTTGGTGGAAATTGTCGAGCTTCCTGAGCATCCATGGTTCCTGGCGGTACAATTCCATCCAGAATTTACTTCCCGTCCGAATCGTCCACAGCCTTTGTTCCGTGAATTTGTAAAAGCGGCATTGCAGCTTCAAGGTTAATGCTACAGCTTGAAAGACCTCCTTTGGGAGGTCTTTTTTTATCCCATGCTTCCTGATTATGAAAGAATATTCCACAATTATGTATAAGAGCAGGATTTTCTTTTTGCAGGAGCGAATATAGTTTTAGGTATGGGACGGATATTGTACGTCATCGGACGCTGTTATGGCAATAGCTGCATGATCCTCGTTTTAAGATCTTAGGAGGTTAAAACATTGGAAAAGAAAAAAGTATTAATCGTCGATGACCAGAATGGAATACGGATTTTACTGATGGAAGTGTTCGGAAGTGAGGGTTATGAGACCTTTCAGGCAGCGAACGGGAAAATTGCTCTTGAGATTGTTGAGAAGGAACCACCTGATCTGGTTCTGCTCGATATGAAAATTCCAGGTATGGACGGACTTGAAATTCTGAAGCACCTAAAAAGCATGAATCCCGACATCAAGGTTATTATGATGACAGCGTATGGAGAACTGGACATGATTAAAGAGGCGACGGAGCTAGGTGCACTTATGCATTTTACCAAGCCCTTTGATATTGATGAAATGCGGATCGCCGTGAACAAACAACTCAGAGGTGACTAGGGAAGTCATTTTGGTTGAGAACTCTGTTAACAAAACAGGGTTTTTTGTTTGTGATTATGGGAAATACTGAAAGTAAACCCTCTCCTTATACAATTCTATGGAAAAACGGCGTCCTGAGCGTGATTTTTGTATGTGTTGATATGCAAAAGCTTGTTTAGTATTTAACATGGGTTGTGGTATAATAAGCCCGTATGTGATGTCGGCTAAAAATATAGACAAACCCAAACACCTTTAGGAGGACTGTAACCATGCCATTGGTATCTATGAAAGACATGTTGAACAAAGCACTCGAAGGAAAATATGCAGTAGGTCAATTCAATATTAATAACCTGGAGTGGACTCAAGCTATCTTGGGCGCTGCTGAAGAAGAAAAATCCCCAGTAATCTTGGGTGTTTCTGAAGGCGCAGCACGTCACATGGGCGGATTCTACACTGTTGTTAAAATGGTAGAAGGTCTTATTCATGACATGAAAATTACGGTTCCAGTTGCAATTCACTTGGACCACGGTTCTAGCTTTGACAAATGTAAAGAAGCAATCGACGCTGGTTTCACATCTGTTATGATTGACGATTCCCACAGCCCAATCGAGAAAAATATCGAAACAACGAAGAAAGTTGTTGAATATGCACATTCCAAAGGCGTTTCCGTTGAAGCTGAAGTTGGAATGGTTGGCGGTCAAGAAGATGATGTTGTAGGTGACGTAATGTACGCTAAGCTGGACGATTGTGTACGTATCGTTAAAGAAACAGGCATCGATACACTGGCTCCTGCATTGGGTTCTGTTCATGGACCATACAAAGGTGAACCAAACCTGGGCTTTAAAGAAATGGAAGAAATTCGCAATGCTGTGAAAATGCCACTCGTTCTTCATGGCGGAACAGGTATCCCTACACATGACATCCAAAAATCCATTTCCCTGGGTACTTCCAAAATCAACGTAAACACTGAAAACCAAATCGCATTTGCGAAAGTGGTTCGTGAAGTGCTTGCTGCAAAACCAGATGCTTACGATCCACGTACATTCATCCAACCAGGTCGTGAAGCAATCAAACAAACAGTTATCGGTAAAATCCGTGAGTTCGGTTCCAACAACAAAGCGTAATAAGTTCCAACTAGTCATGCCTCTGCATAGACTGGATGCATTTCTTCGTTGTAGCTGTAATTATGCTGCACAAAATATTTAAATCTGTACAGTTGAATAGTGTGGTATGGAAAGCACACCGCTTAGCCGGTGTCTTTCCATTTTAACCACTTAAAAAGTTGAAAGTTTATGGTTTCAGTTCATTGTTTGACCGACTGCAAAACACGTAGGGGGACCCTCAAGCTTATGGAAAAATTGATGATCACCGGTGGACGGCCGCTTCAGGGTACAGTTTCCATCAGCGGTGCCAAAAACAGTGCCATCGCCTTGATTCCCGCAGCCATTCTGGCAGAGTCGGAAGTCATTTTGGATAATTTGCCGCTGCTCAGTGATGTGGCGGTGTATTCCGAAATATTGGAGGAGCTTGGCGCAAAGGTTACCTGGGAAGGTAGCCAGATGAAGATAGACCCTTCCTCCATTAAATCCATTCCCATGCCGAATGGACCTGTTAAGAAATTACGAGCCTCTTATTATATGATGGGGGCCATGCTGGGCAGATTCAAGGAAGCGATCATCGGTTTGCCAGGAGGATGTAATTTTGAACCCCGGCCCATTGATCAGCATATCAAAGGTTTTGAAGCGCTGGGTGCCACGGTTACGAACGAGCACGGCGCTATTCATTTGCACGCCAAAGAACTGCGCGGCACCAAGATTTATTTGGATGTCAGCAGCGTAGGAGCAACCATTAATATTATGCTGGCGGCCGCACGTGCCAAAGGCGCCACAACTATCGAAAATGCGGCTAAAGAGCCTGAGATTATAGATGTAGCAACTCTGTTAAACTCCATGGGGGCGATTATTAAAGGCGCTGGTACGGAGACAATTCGTATTGAAGGTGTGTCGGAGCTGCATGGTTGCCGTCATTCCATCATACCTGACCGTATACAAGCAGGCACTTATATGATTGCTGCTGCGGCAACCCGTGGAAATGTATTGATTGACAATGTAATCCCCAAACATATGGAGGCTCTCACTGCCAAAATGCAGGAAATGGGCGTCGGCATCGAGGAATATGATGAAAGTATTCGCGTACTGGGTGCACCTTCCTATGGGCATGTCGACGTTAAAGCCTTGGTATACCCCGGCTTCCCCACAGATTTACAATCTCCCATGACCAGCTTGCTAACCCAAGCTCAGGGTGTCAGTGTGTTGAGCGATTTTGTGTACAGCAATCGTTTTAAGCACGTCCCTGAACTGGTGCGAATGGGGGCTAAAATTCGCGTAGAGGGTCGGTCTGCCATTATTGAAGGTGGTCAACTGAATGCGGCTAAAGTGAAGGCTGCAGATCTGCGCGCCGGAGCGGCCCTTGTCATTGCTGGACTTACAGTAAGCGAAGGGGTAACCGAGGTAGCAGGTGTCGAGTATATTGACCGTGGTTATGATCATCTCGTTTCGAACCTGCGTCTTTTAGGCGCAGATGTGTGGCGGCAGACTGAGTAATTAAACCATGTACTTTGTTTGAATTTACTGTAACCAAAGCGGAATAACGGGTAACACCTATGCAGCCGCTGCTTGGTATAAGATTTGGTCCATACCTAACAATCTTTTATCAAAAAACCGGAATAATTCGGTATAATCCAGGCAGCTGGCTGCATAACTTTATTTGTTTTGGTTAAAATTATGTTGATGGTGTTTATGATATCATTGTCTATCATTTAATTGTATGAATGGACTTAATAATTGAATAGGTGGTTATTATATGGATCTGCAAATTTCCGATCTGGAAGAAATGAAGCTGACCGACCTGTACAAGCTGGCCAAGCAATACCAGATCCCGTACTACGGAACGCTCAAGAAGAAAGAATTAATTTTCGCCATCCTGCGCGCACAAGCTGAGAAGAGTGGATTAATGTTTATGCAGGGTGTTCTGGAAATACTTCCTGAAGGTTACGGCTTTCTGAGGCCGATCAACTATCTCCCGAGTACCGAAGATATTTACATCTCTGCTTCACAAATCCGCAAGTTTGACCTGAGAACGGGCGATCTCGTTTCCGGTAAATGCCGAACGCCGAAAGAAAATGAACGGTATTTTGGATTGCTTCAAGTTAACGCCGTCAATGGAAGAAGTCCTGAGCAAGCTGCTGAGCGGCTACATTTTCCTGCACTGACTCCACTGTATCCGCAAACCAAATTAGTCCTTGAAACTTCCCCCAACCATTTGTCTACGAGAATTATGGATGTACTGGCCCCTGTCGGACTCGGACAGCGCGGACTTATTGTGGCACCTCCCAAAGCTGGGAAGACGCTTCTCCTCAAAGAAATTGCCAATAGCATTTCTACCAACAATCCCGAGATTGAGCTATTTGTCTTGTTGATTGATGAACGCCCTGAAGAAGTGACTGACATGCAGCGTTCTGTCAAAGGTGAAGTTGTGGCCTCTACATTTGATGAACTTCCTGAAAATCACATCAAAGTGGCAGAACTGGTGTTGGAGCGTGCACTGCGTCTCGTAGAACATAAAAAGGATGTTGTCATCCTGTTGGATAGCATTACACGGTTGGCTCGTGCGTACAATCTCGTCATCCCTCCTTCTGGTCGTACTTTGAGTGGGGGTATTGATCCGGCAGCATTTCACCGTCCAAAACGCTTTTTTGGCGCAGCTCGGAATGTGGAGGAAGGCGGTAGCTTGACGATTCTTGCCACAGCGCTGATTGATACAGGATCTCGTATGGACGATATTATTTACGAAGAGTTCAAAGGCACAGGCAACATGGAGCTGCATTTGGACCGCAAACTGGCAGAACGTCGTATCTTTCCTGCGATTGATATTCGTCGTTCCGGTACACGTCGTGAGGAAGTGCTGTTGAACAAGGAAGAATTAGATACGATCTGGGCTATTCGTAAAAATATGACGGAAAGCCATGACTTTGTGGAAGGCTTCCTCAAAAAACTGCGTAACAGCAAAACTAACGCTGAGTTTTTAGCCTCGTTTGATTTGACAGCACCTTCTTCCAGCGGCTCGCAAGGTAGCTCTGGTGGCCAACAACGAAGAACTACGCGTTCTACCACAGCGTCGGTTCCCGCCACAACCAATTAAACCCAAACCATGTATTTTATCTGTTCCGTAAGTAGACAGCCATTACTATTCATTTGTTAATGGCGCGTTTAATGGAACGAAAGGAGCTCCATAATGTATTTGGTGTATGCCGACGAAAAAGGCAATGTATATGATCATGCTTCTTTGTATGGGCTTGCCCGTAGTGCAGACATGATTGTTGAAATCATGGAGGATGAGCTTATTCCGTTGCCGGAAGGAGCCACACTGGTAAGCCTGCCCAGCACCCGCCCGGTCGGTATGAACCCTGAAACAGGGGAAATGGTCTCTCTTCCGGGAAATATGAAGGCAGTAGGGGCTTTGTTACCGCAAGGCTTTACACGCCTGTGTCTGCCGGGATATGTGAAGACGGATAAGGAGTATAAACTCCCCTTGTTCGGTTATTCAGCCGTTGTCTGGAAAGATGGGGCGTTTTATGTAACAGCAGAGCAGAGTGACAGTCCTTCCAAATGGAATCCCGAAAACTGTGACCGCAATCAAGTTAAATTGGGAGTTCAGCGGATGACAGAGCAGTATCCCGAAAATAGGCTGTACCAGCATTTGTCTAACTGTGCGCTGGGGTACGAATGCCTTACTTCCTCGAATACGTTCCTGAATCGCTGGGAGGGGGGAGTTCCGGTATCTTATTCTTGTAATGCGGGCTGCTTTGGTTGTATATCTGAACAGCCGGATGACAGTGGTTTTGTATCTCCTCAGACAAGAATGAACTTCCGTCCCCGCGTGGAAGAGATTGTAGAAGTTATGTTGGAACATTTGAAGACACCTGAGTCTATCATCAGTTTTGGGCAAGGTTGTGAAGGTGAGCCCTCCACTCAAGCCAAACTGATTATTGATGCGATCAAAGAAGTACGTTCCGTTACAGATATGGGATATATTAATATCAACACCAATGCGGGATTGAATGATCATATCCGGGGAATTGTGGATGCGGGTCTTGATCTCATGCGAGTAAGCACAATTAGTGCATTGGACGACCATTACAATGCGTATTACAAGCCGCGCGGATACACGCTGGCTAATGTGGAAAAGTCACTCCGTTATGCGTCCGATCAGGGAGTGTATACGTCCATCAACTATTTGATTTTCCCGGGTGTAACAGACCGGGAGGAAGAAATTGAGGCAATGATTGAATTTGCCAAACGCACTAAGCTCAAGCTGATTCAAATGCGTAATCTGAATATTGATCCTGAAAGCTATCTGGAGTTGATTCCACCGGCTCAAGGGGAGATACTTGGTATGAAGCAAATGCTTGAGATTTATCGTGAGGAACTGCCGGATGTGGTTATCGGTTCTTACACTCATGTGCCGCCGCAAGGGCTGGCACGTCCCAAATTTGCCAGAACCTAAACGGTCGGGAGTTATTTGAAACACACCGATCTTACACTGTTTTGTGTGCTAAAAAGATGTTGAAACACTTATATTCAAGTGCTATAATTTGAACATGTGTTCATACAACTCTGGGCTGATAGGACGTTCAGGGCGGAAAGAGGTGAAAGTTAATGCAACAGGCTATTCAACCGAAGTATAACGTAACTAATGTTACTTGCGCTTGCGGGAATACGTTTGAAACTGGTTCTGTAAAAGAATCTCTGCGTGTGGAGATTTGCTCCGCTTGCCATCCGTTCTTCACAGGTAAGCAGAAGTTTATTGATGCTGGTGGACGTGTGGATCGTTTCAAAAAGAAATACGGTATGTAATAAGTTGCCGCAAGAGATAAAGTTATTAGAGCCTTCTGCAATTGCAGGAGGCTCTTTTTGTCGTTATTTGCTATTTGCATTTTGTGCAACCATGAGATATACTTATTTTCACCGTGCTAGATGGGGAGGTAGCGGTGCCCTGTAACTCGCAATCCGCTATAGCGAGGTTGAATTCCTGTTAGAGGTGTTGTTGATGTGAGGCTGGTCCCTGCGCACAATGTTGACGGTTGGGTCCTCCGCAATGAGTACTTGTGAACCTGGTCAGGTCCGGAAGGAAGCAGCCATAAGCAAGCCCACTCTTGTGCCGGAGGGTTGCCTAGCCCGAGTTGTTGCTCAGGGTTGCCGCTCGGATCACAACGATCAATAACAGGTGCACGGTATATACTTAGGGATTGAAACATCTTGGCGATTATGCGAAGGTGTTTTTTTTGTGCTTATAATTTGAAATGTGTCTGGTTTAGATTCGGACGGGAGTATAGTATAATGAAGTGACCATAAATGGTCATGAAAGTGAATGGGAAAGAGGGAACGCGCATTGGAACATATAGCGTTGTACCGTGCTTGGCGGCCGCAGGCTTTCAAGGACATGGTAGGACAACAGCATATTATCCAGACATTGCAGAATGCCATCCGCGAAAATCGCACGTCCCATGCCTACCTGTTCAGTGGTCCGCGAGGAACGGGTAAGACCAGTGCGGCCAAAATTTTGGCCAAGGCAATCAACTGTGAGCATGGACCTGCGCCGGAACCTTGCAACGAATGCGAAGCCTGTAAACGGATCACGGCCGGAGCGGTCATGGATGTACAGGAGATTGACGCAGCCTCTAACCGGGGTGTTGAAGAGATTCGTGATTTGCGCGATAAAGTCAAATATGCGCCCACAGAAGTGCGGCACAAGGTTTATATCATTGATGAAGTGCACATGCTGACGACGGAAGCGTTCAATGCGCTGCTCAAGACGCTGGAAGAGCCGCCGCCACACGTAATGTTTATATTGGCTACGACAGAGCCGCATCGGATTCCCGCGACAATTATTTCACGTTGCCAGCGTTTTGACTTTCGGCGAGTATCGCTTGAGGAGCAGACAGAGCGGCTTGACCTGATATGTCAACAGGAGAACATCCAGGCTGATTTGGATGCACTGCAATATATTGCACGTCTTTCAGATGGTGGGATGCGAGATGCGGTTAGCGTTTTGGATCAGATATCCTCGTTTACTGATGGCCGGGTTACGTATCAGCAGGTGCTGGATATGACGGGCGGGATCGCATCCGAGCAATTCGGTAAATTGGCCTTGGCATTACTGAAAGAAGATGTGGGCACAGTGCTCCAATTGATCGAGAACTTTATGCAGGAAGGTAAAAGTGCGGATAAGTGTATGGAGAATCTTCTGTACTATTTCCGAGATCTGCTAATGATCAAGATGGTGCCGCAGGCGACCAAAATGACAGAGCGAGTGCTGAATCCGGAGCAGTTTAAGGAAGTGGCAGATGCTTTTACCAAGGAGCAGCTCTTTGCAATGATCGACACCCTTAATCGTTATCAAGGTGAGATGAAATATGCCGTTCAGCCCCAAACTTTATTTGAGGTAGCTCTATTGAAGTTATGCAGCATTCCGGGGGAAGCGGGAACTGCGGCTCAGCCGACTGTACAGCGCTCTGGTGCTGCTGGTCAGGAAGAAGTGGCCATGTTAAAGCGCCAGCTTGCTGAGCTGGAAAAGAAGCTGGAACGTGCAATGCAAGGTGGCTTGGCCGCTGGAGCGGGTCAGGAGGCATCTTCAGGCGGTCGTCAGGCTTCTGGTGGTCGTGCCCCTGCTCCACGTCTTTCAGCGCCAGCTAAACTTCCTTCTCAGTTGGATCGCTATATCGCTGAGAAGTCAAGCGAAGCATTCGCAGCGGTGGGGCGCAAGTGGAGCCAGATTTTGCAAGGGGTAAAAGAGGCGAAAGTTACGGTTCATGCTTGGTTTATGGATGGTGAGCCGGTTTCTGTGTTAGAGGACAGTGTGCTGGTCGCGTTTAAAAACAACATTCATCGTGAAACTACCGAAAAGCCTGCCAATAAGCAGGTCATTGAGAAGGTTTTACATGAGCAGTTGGGTCATCCTTATCGTTTGGTAACGATGATGCAAAAGGATTGGAATGCTGCGATTGAAGGAGTTTCTGACCAGCCTGCCGAAGAATTGCAACTGGAGCCGGAGCATGATGCGCCGGGAAAGTCCAAGGAGCCCTGGATTGATGAAGCGATTCAGCTGTTCGGGGAAGACCTGGTAGTCATTAAAGAATAATGAAATGTAGATGTATACTTCATTAAAGGAGATGATTGAAATGAACAATATGAACCAAATGATGAAGCAAGTGAAAAAAATGCAGGAACAAATGCTGAAAGCCCAAGAGGAGCTTGGTGGGAAAGTAATCGAAGGTTCTTCTGGTGGCGGTGTGGTAACTGTAGAGGTAAGTGGACATAAAAAAGTGTTGTCCATCACAATCAAACCGGAAGCTGTAGATCCTGATGATGTAGAAATGCTGCAAGACCTCGTACTCACTGCAGTCAATGATGCTTTGTCCAAAGCGGATGAACTGGCTAATGATGATATGGGTAAATTTACAGGTGGTATGAAAATTCCGGGCTTGTTCTAGTCTACTCATAAAGGAGAAACACGCTATTGCATTATCCCGAGCCGATTGCAAAGCTGATTGATGCTTTTACGCGCCTGCCGGGAGTAGGCCCAAAAACAGCTGCCCGGTTGGCTTTTCACGTACTGAAAATGAAGGAAGATGATGTGATTGATTTCGCCAAAGCGCTGGTCAATGTAAAACGCAATCTTCACTTTTGTTCAGTCTGCGGCAATATTACGGACACGGACCCTTGTCGGATCTGTCAGGATAAGACGAGGGATGCTTCCGTCATTTGTGTTGTTCAGGATGCCAAGGATTTGGTGGCTATGGAGCGTACCAAGGAGTTTGATGGTTTGTACCATGTGCTTCACGGGGCAATCTCTCCGATGGAGGGGATTGGTCCTGAGGATATCAAACTCAAGGAGTTGCTGACCAGGCTCAGTGATGAACGCGTCAAGGAGTTGATTCTGGCTACGAATCCGAACATTGAAGGAGAGGCCACGGCTATGTACATTTCACGGCTAGTGCGTCCTTTTGAAATCAAGGTTACTCGTATTGCTCACGGTTTGCCTGTGGGCGGGGATTTGGAGTATGCTGACGAGGTCACCCTGTCCAAAGCACTAGAAGGCCGCAGAGAGCTCAATTAGTAGGTGTAGTTATACGTTATAAGTTCTGAGACTGAAATGTCCTTGGGACATCCTTGATTTGCTTAGGGAGCCGTTGCGGCTCCTTTTTTATTTGCATGAATAGATGGCTTTATAGTCGTTTCTGGTTCTAAGTTTGTCCTTTGTTCAATAAGTATGAATAAGGTGGTCTTGCAGACTGTACACATAATTCAGCTTGTGAGGAGGATGAATGAATGTGGGAACGGATGAAGCAAAATTTCCGTCGTCAGGAGAATGGGAAGACAGAAGCGGAGTATCGCCAGGAATTGTTTGCTCAGATTCGAGCTTCGCATGCGGAATGGTTAAGAGCACATCGTTTATTTCATGAAGCTACGGGTAAGGATGAAATCGACTACGCCATTTTTGTTCTGGAAGCTGCGGAGCGTAAATATCAAATACATTTAAAAAGCGCAAAGCAGCAAGGGCTACATCGTTTTCACCTGCCAGCAGATGAACCGGGGTATGCCAATGATGCTGACCGGGTTCACAAACGGAGAGCGGAATGAGAGGGGTAGTCTGGCTTGTCTTGATTGCCTGTGCCGGATTACTGATGTACCTAATCCTCAAAAAACGTCTGGGGATCGGTTGGTTTGTAGTATTCGGAGCGCATATGGCTCTGGCAGCTATTGCACTGTATGTTATCAATTATTCAGGGTGGATTACACAGGTGTATATTCCGATTAACCCAGTGACGATGGGAGCAGTAACGATATTAGGCTTGCCAGGAATTGCGCTTTTACTGGGACTGAAAATAATATTGTTCGGACAGGCTGTCTGAAAAACATTATTGTAGCAGTTGTTAGGGAAGGGGAGTGTGCAAAAAAAGGATGGGGTTTGGTTAGTCTAATGCGGTATTGTTTTATTTTATAAATTATAGTTGACGACGAATTCTGAAATGTGATACATTAATTCTCGGCCTTTAAAGCCCGGGAATTTTTTGTGTGAGCAGTGCTTAAATAAAATTGAAAATAATTTAAAAAAAGTGTTGACTTAAATCCCGACCGTATGTTATATTAATTAAGTCGCCGCTGAGATGCGGTGGTGAAACAAAGTGGAGTATTAATGAAGGTTTGATCTTTGAAAACTGAACAACGAGTGAGTAAACTGATTTTGTTCGCAAAATCAAACAATGAGATATTTTATCTCGTCAGTTTCAAAATGAGCTAATCGCTCTTTCTATAACCAACTTCGGTTGGTCTTTAATGGAGAGTTTGATCCTGGCTCAGGACGAACGCTGGCGGCGTGCCTAATACATGCAAGTCGAGCGGGGTT
>NZ_JAALET010000023.1:0-45716 GCF_011800655.1 Paenibacillus sp. EKM10P
GGTGACCAAGGCCCTCAAGGAGTCCAAGGTGACCAAGGCCCTCAAGGAGTCCAAGGCGATCAGGGACCACAGGGCGTACAAGGTGATCAAGGCCCTCAAGGAGTTCAAGGTGATCAAGGCCCTCAGGGAGTCCAAGGCGACCAAGGACCACAAGGCGTACAAGGTGACCAAGGCCCTCAAGGTGTTCAAGGTGTTCAAGGTGACCAAGGCCCTCAAGGTGTTCAAGGAGTCCAAGGTGACCAAGGCCCTCAAGGTGTTCAAGGTGTTCAAGGTGACCAAGGCCCTCAGGGAGTTCAAGGCCCACAAGGAGTCCAGGGCGACCAAGGACCTCAAGGCGTACAGGGTGACCAAGGACCACAGGGCGTTCAAGGTGATCAGGGACCTCAAGGAGTCCAAGGCGACCAAGGACCTCAAGGAGTTCAAGGCCCTCAGGGAGTCTAAGGACCGCAAGGTGACCAAGGGCCTCTATAAGCTTAAGGTATAATTAGAAAAAGAACCCAAAAGTTATTTCATAACTTTTGGGTTCTCAGGCTGTCGAGAAACCCCCTGTTTTTTTGCAGGGGGTTTAAAACTGTCTTAGTGGTCTAAAAACTAGAGTCCTCAGATCGTTTTAAATCGATTTTTGTTTTAAAAGATGCGTCTACCCATATAAAAATAGAAGTGATCGAAAAGTCCTCTGGACTTTCTCGACACTCTAAGCAGCTCCTGCATCTGCAGGAGCTGCTTTTTGAAATATCATAGAAACAAATATTAAAAATAGGCTAATATTGAGTTGAATATTGTGGGCCCTCCCATAAACTGTTGTGATACCGGAAAGATGTGACCAAGTATGATCATCCTAAGGGTTTTCAAAAATTTTTTGCACGATAGTTCACAAATTCTCCAAAGGGGGACTGATTGATGAACCTTCACTGGAATATACGCATGTTGAATGCTGCAAATTGGCGACTACGAAGAGCAATACGTCTTTTAAAACTGAAAAGGTTCGAAAAAGCTGAATATGCATTTTAACCACTATAGTTATTCTCAATGGTACGTTGAATTACTTAAATAAATGTAAGAAGACTAAACACCCTCGGAAAATATCGGGGGAGAAAAAATAGTAAACGAGGAAGATTGCAAAAAAGGTGCGTAAGAAAAGTGAATTTGGTTTTAAGGGAACTGAAAGAGCTAAACGCTATGCTGAACAGAGAAAGATAATATTTGTCAAGAAAGGAGTTGCAAGATCCTTACTTCCACTTGGTAAATCATTAAGATATATCGATAGACTTGAAAACTCAAAAATAAAGGACCCGACTGGAGCTGCTGGAGCAACAGGAGTGACTAGGGCAACTGGAGCCATCGGATCTTTCCAACAGTTTCAGGTATCGGAGAATACGCCAAATACGACAGGAAGTTCAGCAATTCCGAAACGTCAGTTGCAACTACATTAAAAACAATAACAATTATAGGGGTTCCAACAGGGAGTCGAGTTTGGTTAACAGGAATCGTCGGATGGGAGGCTACAACAGGTAATACATCATAGCGGCAGGCAGAAGGGATTGAGATAGCGCGGGCAAGGGGTGTTATGTTTGGGAGACCCCGGCAGCCCTTTGATGAAGCGGCGTTTATTAGACTCTATGAAGAATGGAAGGCTGGCCGAATAACAGCAACGGCGGCTTACAGCAATCTGGACTAACGAAGCCTACCTTTTATCGCCGTGTGAAGGAATATGAAGAGTCGTTAGCTAATTAAATTTTACCTTGAGGAAATGTTTATTGATGTTCTTTGTTAATGAGGCCCATAGAAAGAACTATGAATCTCTATTAGAATTCTATGCAAGCAGCCTACCAAGCATTGAATATGAAGTAGCTTGTTATATCTTGGCTTTGCCCGAAGTTTTAAAGAGGATACCTGAAGAACACAGCTTTAAATTTGCTTTTGATTGGGTGCATCATTGGGAAGATGAGAATGATGAAAGCACTAAACGCTTATCTGATGCTATTTTTACATGGATGATCCATACAAATATTTGGTGTTTGCGGGGATGCACATGTATAACGGTGAAATTTTTAGATTTAATAACGGTCTTGATAACTGGAACGACACTCACTTTCAAGTCTTTTTGTAGGCATGTAAGATTAGAGAAAAGTTATAATTACGAACACTATTTGAATAAATTGGTTCTTTAGAAGAATTGGAAATGAGGGGTTAGATATTCTCCTCTCATGCTACAACATATTGAATAAGGAAAGTGTATTGTAGGGACTTTAAAAAGCAGAAAGCCCATCTGAAGGAGAGACGAACTTTATTGGACACATTAACTTTTGGTGTATTATTATAGCTGCTGCCAGACCAATCATTTGTAACTGTTAATCTATTATCTTGTTCAAAGGGATAGGCATTCCAGGAGTCATCTGTTATACTTGTGTATTCTTGATTGCCATGCCATATTGCCAATTCACTTTTCTCAGAACAAATGGTTCTTTTGTTACTTCGCTTAATGAGGTTGGATCCACAAGTCCCCATCAATAACCATCAAGCACTCTACGCCCATCATTATTATTTATTACAGCAATGGTCTAGGAAGGTGCAATGTTGTATCTGGGTGCGTGCTCAGTGATCATTCTTTAAAGTTGACGGATCTCACAAGAAACCAAAATAAGGTATTCATAATCGTAAAAGATTCTGAAGAAATGATAGGGATGAGAAGACTTGAATCTGGTATGTCAGTAAACAACGAATTTTTTTCTGATATTGTCAGGTATGAGCACGAAACTATAAGCGGAACGACCATAATAAACTCGAATGTTAGTTCACCTATATTTTGGAGCTGTAACCTGCATCATCTTGTATTTGATACCTGCGATCTTACGAATGCGAGATTTTTTGCCGGTAGTACAATTGATAATTGTACATTTATTCGTTCCGACTTGCGCTCTGTCGGCATTGCCAGAGACGAAGCTGTTTTCACCAATTGCGAATTTTCCTCCTGCGATATGAGAGGGATGACATTGGAGAATGCTACGTTTATCGACTGTACTTTTTATAAATGTAGATTCAAGGACCGGATTTTACAAGCGGCGAATATCGTCAATTGTTCCTTTACCGGCAAGCTAGTGGATATTACGTTTGAGGGAAATGGCAAACAAAAGCTAATCGCCAATTTTGAAAACTGCATCCTTGACGGTGTTCGTTTTGTGAGCTGTGACCTGACGCAATGTATTCCGCCAAAATCCAAAAACCATCTGTATGTTGAACAGGTATCCGCACGTTTGAAAAATGCTTTAACGAAGATAGGCGATGACCCTAATCTATCTGACGATGATCGGAAAGTACTGGTACGCAGTCTGCGCAAGCTTGAGCATATGGAACAATATATTTTTAACACGGCGCATATGAAGAAAATATATGGTGATGTTTTTGTTGAGCGATTTTTCAGTAGTCTGGAATGTAACAATGCGTAAACCTAAACAATAGAAATTATATAGGATTACGACGGGAACAGTATATATGTAAAAGGAGTCCACTGGAGATCATTACCTCGGCGAATCACTGTATGGTAGTTGATATAGTATATTATGTTAAATTGAACAGCATACTACTTTGAAAAGAAAGAGCATCCGCCGTCGTAGCCCTGCTGATGCTCTTTTTTCATGCGTACATAATCCACATCCACCTTGGCTTCATCCCATTTCACCTTGAAAATCCGTGCCGATTCCGCTTTGATCGGATGCTAACAATGGAACTGATCTCATATTTGTTGATTTAAAACCAATAATAGGGTAGAAGATATTTGAACAACACTGAAAACAGGGTAGAGGCATAGATGATGCTATTTACACAATACAGGGCTAAAATTGTGAGGATTCTAGTATTTAAGATTCAAAACTTAAGCAGCAGCTTGCAAATTATGGCGATCTTAAGGAATAAGAGTTTGGAATATGGGGTGCAATGAAGTGGAAAATGCAGAAAGATAGTGCGGAGGATTTACGGCTTGTCATTGAGTACGTGGAGCTGCCCTTTTTGTTGACGATACTGGAGCACCATCAATTGGAGGATCGTAGTATTACGGCCAAGTATCTTTGCCGGGGGTACACACGAACTAAGACTACTCTGGAGCAAAGTCAAAGTAGATACAGAAATACGGCTTGCGAATATTTGGGCATAGATATCAGCTCACTAAATGTCTGAAGCTTATTCAAGATGGGGGGATTTGTCCAGACTCAAAGAGTCCGTTTGGACCCCCTTTGTTCAGGAAGCTACGGACAGGAAAATCAACTGAATACATATAAATGAATGTTAAAGAGCGATAAAAATCGCTCTTTTTGACGTGTTTATGTATTCTACTATGTTACTGATTGACTATCTTCTTTTGAAAAATCTACATATATCACTAAAGAGACGACTATGGTAAACACCTGGATTAGAAACTGAGGTACAAACATCAAAAACCCATGTAAATTCCTCCTTCAATTCCTTATACATTATTATTTTCTAATTACTTCTACTAATAAAAAAGAAAGATCGCCACTTAAAATGATGTAATTTATTAACTTATTTGTGATAAAAATTCTATCAATTGTACTATTTTCGGCTTTAGTTGATTTTGGAGTTTTTTTTCTACTTTTCAGTCTAACAAACTTGGATATATTAAGTATTTAGTACAAAAGATTTATTTGAAAAAACTATGCAGCGAAGGTGAGCTGCTACGTATAGAGCTGCTAAGCCGCTTGGGTGAACCGAAAGAATCTATTTACGCTCATGCTTGGGAAAAGGAAGCATGGGCAGTTGATGCTGAGCGATCCGGCAAACTGGTCGAACGATTAAACCTGTGGGAAACGGAGAATAAGCAAGGCGCTCACGCTCGAAGATGCTAATGCTACTCAAGAAGCCATTAATTTACTAAGTACATTTGATGAAGCCGATTACTACCGGAAAAATAAAGTCCTAGACTGAGAAATAAAGTGTTAGACTGGCGGCCAGCTATTCTGGAGATTAGTTTAAGATAAAGCGCGGGGAACCTTACCATAAGTAACGTTTGGGCAGTAACCGCTACATGGTCATTTTAACTTTGATTAATAAATTCATGAAGGTCTCGCCTTCTTCTTCAGTAAGGCCCTGGGTGATACTTTTTTCTACCTCCATGAATATTCCATTGAATTCTTCAACGAGATCGGTCCCTTTCTTTAAAAGAAATATTTTTTTCTGCCGCTCGTTATCCTCCGGGATGATACGTTTGATGTACCCCTTTTTCTCCAGCCCTTGAAGCATACTGGTAATGCTAGCACCTGTCCGATTAAAGTGGAGGGCCAGATCTTTCTGGATAACACCTTTGTCCTGATTCTCAAAAATGTAGCCCATCATCTGCCCTTGTTGAGCATTCAGCCCAAGTTCCGATAATTTGGCATTTGCCATGCCTCTGATCTTCATTCCGATGTCTCGGATCAAATCTGAGTAGGGGGTATGCAACAAACCTTGTTTTGTCAACCGAACCCGACTCCCTTCTTATAGTTAGAAATCTAATTATAAGTTCATCTTAATGTTCAAACTCCTAATTGTCAAAACATAAATGCTAGATATCATTCAGTTTTAATATTGACAATTAGAAATCTAACAGTTATATTTCAATTAAAATTGATTGGAGGAAACTGCCATGATTACTGCAATCACCAATGCCCGTATATTTGACGGAGAAAAAGTGATCAAAGCGACAACGGTCCTAATTGAAGGCGAACAGATTGTATCGGTGGGTGGGGAAATACCGGAACATGCGGTCATTATCGATGCGCAAGGAGGGACTTTGTTGCCGGGCTTGATAGATGCTCACGTTCACACTTCCGTGGAAGGCTTGCGCGATGCACTGAAATTCGGAGTTACGACTGAACTGGAAATGATGGGCGGGTTCACGAAAAACGGCCGAGAGGCGCAATTGAAAGGAATCGAGAATATTGCCGACGTACGATCAGCTGGGATGGGGGTTACACCACCTGGGGGACATCCTGATGAACTCATGCCGGGGGATGGCGAGATTCCAGACTTTGTAATGAAGGAAATGGAGAAGATGAGTGAGGAAGAACGTAACGCCAGACTGGCCGCACATAAGCATGATCATGGTGAGGCGCCCACCGTATCAACCCGGGACGAAGCGCTGGCATTCGTGGACCAACAAGTTAGAGAGGGAGCCGATTATATCAAGATTATGATTGAGGAAGGAACGGTATTAGCAGCGCCCGGCCTGCCCGTCTTAAGCCAAGATATTTTGAGTTCGGCTGTAGGGGAAGCTCATCGTCACCACAAGATGGTGATTGCTCATGTTTTAACTGCTGAATCCTCCCGGCAAGCTGTAGAAATTGGAGTCGATGGACTTGCTCATCTATTCATTGACCGTCCTGAAACCACGACGGATTTGGTGAGGATGATAGCAGAGGCAGGTGTTTTCGTTACGCCATGTCTCGTCCTGAACTCCTCAATTATCGGGAACCCTGCATCTGAATTGGTAAGGGATCCCCGTGTGAGTGCCAAGCTCAGTCCCGAATGGATCAATACGCTGAATGCCAGTTTCCATACTTTCCCGCAGGGCAGCATGGCAGATAGCTATCGTAATGTAATGGACCTTCATCGTGCAGGAGTAGACATCCTGGTGGGAACGGATGTCTCCGTACCGGTTCCATCGTTGGGGGGACTTGCCCATGGGGCCAGTGTACATCACGAGATGCAGCTATTGGTTAAGGCAGGATTCACACCCTTAGAAGCCCTTCAGTCCGCTACCTCGAAAACAGCTCGCCGCTTCGGCCTGAACGATCGCGGACGAATTGTGGAGGGGGCGAGAGCGGACTTGGTCTTGGTCGACGGGAATCCGACGTTGAATATCTCAGATACGCTATCGATTCGCGAAATATGGCAGCGCGGTACGCGCAAAATAGCGGAAGCGTGAATCATGGTGGGTAGACCAGACCTTCTTATAGAAATTGAACGAGAAGCAAGAGAATAAAAGTCGGGCCCTCATCTAGTTGTTGAGGACCTTGTGTTTCACCAAAACTTGCCGTTACAGATAGCGCGGAGAAAACCCGAACATTCATAAAGTGGCCGGAATCGGACAGTAACAAATAAAGCCCCGTCTAATAACCGGGGCTTTATTTGTTTAAAATGATTTAGGATTGATCTGCTTTAATAACGGATCATATTCCTCAGGTTCTTCATCTCCCTGGCGGGTTTCTTGAAGGGGAGTTTTCTTAGCCGTTATTTGTTCGTCTATAGTTACGGCAGGTTGTGGTTCAGGGATAGCTTTCATAGCAGTAAACGGCGTTAAAGGTGTTTGTAATCCATTGAGCAAAGGTTCATGATAGAGAATTTTTTGTATGTCATGTTCTGTGATGTCTCGATATCCAAACCGATCAATCATGTGCAAGACGATACTTGCTAGGGATAATTGTATGTTAGACGTGCATCAATCCAACGATTTACTTTTACATGCTCTTTTAACTCGCCTACTCGCCAAGAGACGTATTTCCGCGTAGGTTCTGTTAACCTTCAACACCCGCCTCTTGAAAGAAACTTTTTTGTGCAAAATATCCAATCCATGCACATTCAAGTTTACAGCGTATTCGCCTGGAATCCAAACTAATAAGCAATGGACTGCATCGGCAAACTCCTTTGCTTCTTTATATAGATCAGGCTCAAAGGTGATACTCCACCGCCGAATACCATAATAATTTCAATGTCGCCGCCAATCATGCTGTAGTGGTCTTGCATAGCAACCAGGATGTTGTTAGCTTCTGCATATTGTGCTTCTTCCATAAAGCTAGATGCCATTTTGTATAAGTTATCTTTAGGGTCTTGAAGAATTTGATCAACATGTTTTAGGGCAACACAACCACTTTCTCTTTACAGGACGCAACAAATTTTGCATATTGAATACAAGTTTCTAATGAATCATTTGGTTCCATAGGCCACCATCGTATGAATCCCCTGGGAGCTTTGGAGGCATAGCTTTCGATTTCTGATGGAATTCGACCTACAACCACAATTTCAATCTCCCTAAAGTTGTTTTCAATACCCTTTTGAAGTGTCTTATTTAATTGCGTATGCTCTATTTCAGGGCAGGAATGGGGGATAGGGAACAATATCGAGAATCTTGAGGTATCTTCTTGAATAACGTGAGCAGATTTCCGGGCAGGATCATCCATAGAAGTCTCCCATATACGACGATAAGGTAGTAGCTGGGGTAAATCGAGTTCTTTCAATCTCATTTGAATCCTTTGAAAATAGCATCTGTATAGTTCCCCAACAAGAACCTGAATCTGCTTATTTCTGAGGAATGTAGTGTTATTTCCATGTTCGTTACGATACTGGATATATATTAAATCAGGGACGTTCACTATTTTAGTACAAAGAAATGTCCGAACCAGCAGATCGTAATCATCTGCTACCAGTAGTTCATTGCGATGGCCTCCGATCAGATGATAACAGTCCCTCGTCCACGCACGTGGATGATTGGGTAAACCGACTAAATGACGAATGGTTTTGCCATTAATGGTCGTATGTTTTTGTACATTTTGCCATCTGTTCATTTCATGCAGCCAGACTCGATAATGAACACTGTAACCAAAGCCACAATCCCAGCCGTACCAATGCGCATGATTGCTCCCTGCATACACCTCAGCACAATCCCCATAAACAAAGCCACAGTCAGGATTTTGTTGAAATGCTTTGACGATTTTCTCTAGGCAGTCAGGAGTTAGCTCATCATCATGATCGACTTCTACTAAAATTTCCCCTGTACAGAGACCTGCTGCAAACCTTTTGATAGCCCCTATATAACCATTGCGGGAATCCTGACGATATCTCCGCACACGGTGATCCTCTAAAGGGAGTAAATACTCCTGGTATGTCTCATCTTCATCCCCGGAATCATCCACGATTACCCATTCCCAGTTCTTGTAGGTCTGCTTCAATAAAGATTGATAAGGTCGTTGAATTTTTTCTTTTGATCTGTAACTTGCAGTAAACACGGATATTAAAGGTGTGTTTGAAGTGAAATGTGTTGGAGGAATCGTTCTATTCTCCAGAAGAGGATCGGTTGCCTTAAGCCAGCAGAAAAATAAATGCATAGGTTGAATTTCGTCTGGTGATTGGAAGTGCAACCAGCGTTTTTTTTCGTGACCAGGTAACGCTTTTAGTGCTGAAAATTCTCCCCACTCTTCTCCAAGCGAGACGTAAACCCGAGGCTTTTGAAGGCTATTGTCTATAAGTAGTTGGTCAGCCTCATACAAGTTTATTGTAATGTGATTTTCTTCCAATTTATCTATCAATTCTTTTACATGATCCTTTAAAACCTTCTTCGATACAAATAAATGAGCTGTCAGTAGCGGAGTGAAATTTAATGACATGATCATTCCCCTTTACCCGTTTCGAACACCAACGAGAGGGAGGTGCCGATTCAGACGTAAGTTATTATTTTTATTGAAATACCCATTTTCCCGGCATCATTCTATTTCCCAGCAATATATATGTATGTGTATGTGTATGTGTTCGGGGATGTGAGAAAAATGCCAGCCCATATAAACATAGCGAATTAAATCGTTTGAAGCCTCCGGTAGACACCTAAGCATAAAAGAAAGGTGGAGTAAGCGTGCAATGCCCATTAGTAAGTGTAGTTATACCTGCATATAATCGGCCGTATACACTAAAAGTCGCCATCGACAGTGTATTGGAACAAACTTATCCGAACATCGAAATCATTATTTGTGATGACAGTACAACGAATGAAGTACAAGAAATGCTTGATTCTTATTTAGATTCTTTTCCCCAAATTAAATATTATAAAAATGATAAAAATCTTTTTCTCGGCAATTGGCATAAATGTTTTGATTTGGCGTCAGGTGAATATATCAATTACTTGATGGATGACGACATGTTTCATAAAGAAAAAATAGCGAAAATGATCTATTTTTATGAAAATTTTGAAAACATCACACTGGTTACTTCGTATCGGCAAACCATAGATGAATCAGGGGCTATTCTCCCACCGCTCTATGCAACGGAAAGACTGTACGAGGAAACAAGGATAATGGACGGAAGAATGTTGGCAAACGTTGCATTAACTCGTTGTTTAAATGTGATTGGTGAACCTACGACAGTGTTTTTCAAAAAAACAGATCTTATCGAACGGTTTGGAGTATATAAAGGAAAACAGTATTCTCTTCTTAATGATTTGGCTTCTTGGTTGAACTTACTATCAAAGGGAAAAGCAGTGTATATTACTGAAGCGCTAAGCTATTTCCGAATACATCCCAATCAAAATAATCAGACGCTTGGTCAAAGTGCGTTCACGGAATGGTTAGATATTATGATTGCCTCAAGAGATGATGGATTTCTTGATACTAACGATTTATTTAAAGCTGCACTTCATTCTTATCAGGAACGTATAAGAGGTCGTCCACCATTTGTTGCAGATATCAAGCGAATTGAAATGATATTAAAAACATTGGAAACCTAGCTTGCTCATCCCATATGCGAAGGAGGCTGGCTGATGTTCGACATTCCCTTCTTACGACCTAATTTAGTAAAAAAGGAACGGTTTATTGCTAATTTTGAGAAAATAGAAGAGACGCGGATTTACTCCAATTATGGTCCCTTAAATAACCTGTTTGAAGAGCGGGTTATTGCACAAATGTTTGATGGAATCGGTTCAGCTGTTACCGTTCATAACGCTACCATCGGCTTGATTTTGGCGATCGCTCAAAGCAAGCGACCACAAGGCAAATATGCTGTTATGCCAAGTTTTACTTTTGCTGCCACTCCACTTGCCGCTGAGTGGTGCGGGCTAGAACCCTACTTCCTTGACATTGAACCGGAGAATTGGCAAATGAATAGGGATCAGTTAGAGCAGACAGTCAAGCTGCTGGGAGATGAGATTGCGGTAATCGTTCCTTATGCCACTTTCGGTACAGCCCTTGATTTATCTGTGTACAATAAGCTGCAGGAGCAAGGAATTCCGGTAGTCATTGATGCTGCTGCCAGTTTTGGAACTATAACTTCCGAGGAAGCCACCCATTTTGGTAAAGGCTTTGGAGGAGCCGTAGTATTCAGCTTTCATGCCACCAAATCATTTGGTATTGGAGAGGGTGGATTGGTATACAGTTTGGACCGGGATGTTATTAGGCGAATTCGTCAAGCGGGGAATTTCGGTTTTTCCAGCAGCAGGGAGTCTGTCACCCAAGGCCTTAACAGTAAGATATCCGAGTATACTGCTGCTATCGCTTTAGCCACTCTCGATCATTTCAAGAATGTACGGGAGAATAGAAGGACGATTTACGAATATTATCTTCAAGAACTGATCCAAGCAGACTTATTAGAACGAGGATGGTCTGTACAAAAAACGAAAGGATCGGTTGTTCATCAATTTGTCCCTGTTCTTAGTCCGGATTCACACACGAATCAAGAGGTTGTTAAGTTATTAGCTTCTAATTCAATAGAAGCTAGAACCTATTTTTCTCCGGCGTGCCATCAGCAGAAGCAGTTCCAAAGCTATACGAGGTCTACTCTTCATGTTACCGAACATATTGCCAAACATATTGTCAGCCTGCCCTTGTGGGAGGAACTGGACGAGATTAATATTCGAAAAATTGTGAATGTTCTAGGAAACCTGGGAAAAGAGACAGCCAGATGAGGAAACTCGTTATTTGGGGATCGGGCGGACATGCCAGGGAAATCAACTGGTTATGTGAAGAACTAGGAGTTCGAGTGATAGGTTTCTTAGACGAACGGCCTGAGACAAAAGGGCAGAGTGTAGATGGTGTTCCTGTACTGGGGACGTTGACCGACATTAAAGCGTTAAAATATGAGGTAGAGCTGATATGTGCGGGGGTGGGTGATCCGGCATTAAAGAAGCGATTCGCTTATCATACAATTCAATCGGGATTTCGTATCGCAGCCCCGCTAATACATCCACGTGTTCGTTTTTCTCAAAGAAATACCATTGGAGAGGGAAGTATGATCTTTGAAGGAGCTGTCCTGTCGGACAATATTAAAATCGGACAGCATGTAATTATCAATCGGAGTGTTAACGTGAGTCATGATGCGGTTTTTGGCGATTATATAACCATAGCTCCTGGTGTGAACCTGGCAGGTAACGTAACCATAGATGAAGGAGCCTATATCGGGGTCGGTGTCTCGGTACGGGAAAAATGTCACATCGGTTGTTGGTCTATGATAGGTGGAGGTGCCTTTATTAAAGATGATATACCCAGCTTTACCATGGCTGCAGGTGTACCAGCAGTCGTTAAAAAACGCCTTGATATGCCCTGAGCCTCCTTTCTTTGAAACAGAGCGCAATCAAATTCGTAGCAATATGCTTGGTAATGAAGTGATTTGTCTGTCAAAAGGCCGTAGCGGAAAAGGTTCTTATACCTGATCCGGCTCGGCCTTATTATATTTTAAGCTAGAGGAATAGATTCATTTTAAAGATGGATAAAATTAAAATTATTTTTGATTATTATTGTATTTTGTATTTTCAAATTTAAACAAAAGTGTTATAGTCTCCGTAAATAAAAATATCCACCTTAATAAAGTTATTCAAAACAAAAAACAGAACTTGGAGGTCTTTTTGCTATGGTACAAAGTCTATGGAATTCTTCGCAAGCATCTAAGCAGAACAGCACGCTGGAACAGCTCGTATACCGTTCTAACCTGATTGGCACAGATAGGAGCGTGTGCAACTGGGGAGGTGGCAACACTTCGGCTAAAACGACGATACAAGATTTTCGCGGGCGTGAAGTTGAAGTGATGTACGTTAAGGGGAGCGGTTCCGATCTTGCAACCATGAAAGCGCATAACTTCACCGGGCTTCGTATGGAGGATATTCGTCCACTGTTTGAACGGGAAGAGATGTCTGACGAGGATATGGTCGCATATTTGGCGAACTGTATGATAGATGCCAAGCATCCGCGGGCTTCCATTGAGACACTGCTACACGCATTTTTGCCTTTTAAGCATGTCGATCATACACATTCGGATGCGATCATCAGCTTGTGCTGTGCGCATAACGGCAAGGAAATCGCTAAGGAAATTTTCGGTGAACGTTTTGTATGGGTACCTTATATCCGTCCTGGCTTTAAGCTGTCGAAAATGATTGCCCAAGGGGTGCTCGATCACCCACAAGCTGAGTTGGTACTGATGGAAAAGCATGGCTTGGTTACGTGGGGAGACACTTCCGAAGCAGCTTATGCCAAAACGATTGAAATCATCCAAGAAGCAGAAAGCTATATTAAAGCCCGCCAAGAAGAAAAGCAGGGATTTGGAGGCGTAAAATATAAAGCGCTTACTTTAGAGGAGCGGCGCAGCATGGTGTCCCAGATCATGCCATCCGTTCGAGGTGCAGTCAGTGATGAGAAAAGGATGATCCTCACTTTTGATGACGCGGAGGATGTGCTGGAGTTTGTGAACGGCCAGGATTCTGCTGCTTTATCTCAGATTGGGGCAGCGTGCCCGGATCATCTGGTTCATACCAAAATGAAGCCGCTCTATGTAGATTGGACACCGGATATGGAGGATGTAGAGGGGTTGAAAGTTAAGCTTGCCGAGGGTATAGCAACCTATAAGGAGCAGTACCAAGCTTATTTTGAGCGCAATCGACATGAAGGAGACGTGAGATTTGAAGCAGCACCGCGTGTCATCTTAATTCCGGGTATCGGTATGATTAACACAGGCAAAAGCTGGAGCAATGCGCAGGTGAGCGGCGCCTTATATCATCGTGCCATTGCTGTCATGCGAGGAGCAACGGCGTTAGGAGAATTTGTTTCGCTTAGTGAAAATGAATCTTACAACGTGGAATACTGGCCGCTGGAGCTTTATAAGCTGTTACTTGCGCCGGCAGAAGCAGAATTTTCACGCAAAATTGCATTCATTACGGGTGGTGCAAGCGGAATCGGTAGTGCAACCGCGCGGCGTTTGGTAGAAGAAGGTGCGCATGTTGTATTGGCAGATCTCAATCTGGAAGGTGCGCAAAAGGTAGCTGCAGACATCAATAGCAGTTACGGTGAAAACCGTGCAATTGCCGTGAAAATGGATGTGACGCAGGAGGAGCAAATCCAGGCGGCCTATGCCGAGACGGCGCTGATCTATGGTGGTGTAGATGTCATCGTTAACAACGCAGGGCTTGCTACATCCAGCCCGTTCGATGAAACATCATTAAAGGAATGGAATTTAAATGTAAACGTGTTGGGAACGGGTTATTTTTTGGTCGCGCGTGAAGCGTTCAAGCTGATGAAGGAACAGACGCTTGGTGGCAGTATGGTGTTCGTCGGCTCCAAAAACTCAGTCTATGCGGGTAAAAATGTAACGGCCTACAGCTCGGCCAAGGCGCTGGAAGCGCACCTAGCCCGCTGTATTGCCGCAGAAGGCGGCGAATACGGTATCCGCGTAAACACTATTTTGCCGGATGCGATTTTGCAAGGCTCGGCAATCTGGAACTCCAATTGGCGCAATGAACGCGCCGCTGCCTACGGCATCGAGCCAGACCAGCTGGAGGAGCATTACCGCAAGCGAACGACGCTGCTGGTCAACATTTACCCGCAGGATATCGCAGAGGGCATTGCCTTTTTCGCCTCATCCAAGGCGGAGAAAACGACAGGCTGTATGCTGACCATCGATGGCGGCGTCCCAGCAGCCTTTACACGCTAGCCAAATTCAAATGAATCTCTGTAAGCGATAGACTCATTTCTATTTCACTAATCCATTTCATTAATCGAGGGCACAAGCCCATAGTTCCGAAGGGATGTAAAATACTCTGGGAAACACGTAAATAAGCAACAACACTTATTTGCGTGTTTTCATCCTTTTATATATACACCAACACTTTAAAATAGAAGTGACTTTATGGGTGGTAAGCAGCGAAGCGGCCTCCCATAACTCACTTCATTTTCCAAGGAGGAACCACGATGAGTGACAAAGCGTACGCCTTATTCGAGGATCAGCAGCAACAACGAGGCATTGACCTAGAGCAAGTAAAGACCAAACTGAGAGCGCTTAGCATAGAAACACCTTCCTGGGGATATGGCGACTCAGGTACACGTTTTAAAGTCTTTCAGAAAACGGGTGTGCCGCGTGATCCGTTCGAAAAGCTGGAGGATGCAGCACAGGTTCATGCTTTGACAGGCTTATGTCCGTCCGTTGCCATTCACATCCCGTGGGATAAAGTAGACAATTACGGCAAGCTTCGCAGTCATGCCGAAAGTTTTGGCCTGCAAATTGGGGCGGTAAATCCCAATCTCTTTCAAGACGAGGACTACATGCTCGGTAGCGTTACTAATGTAGACCCGGCAATCCGTCGCAAGGCTATCAACCATTTGCTGGAATGCGTGGATATTGCAAAGGAAACAGGCTCCAACGACTTTAGCCTATGGTTTGCGGACGGAACGAATTATCCCGGTCAGGGGGACATTCGCAAACGCAAAAATTGGATGCTGGAGGCGCTCCATGAAATGTATAAGGCGCTTACGCCGGATATGCGCATGCTGATTGAATACAAGGCGTTTGAGCCGGCTTTTTACCATACGGATATTGCTGATTGGGGCATGGCGTACCATTACGCGACCAAGTTGGGGCCGCAGGCACAGGTGCTGGTGGATACAGGGCATCATCTACCGGGAGCCAACGTGGAGCATATTGTTGCGTTTTTAATGGATGAGAAGCGACTGGGTGGCTTTCATTTTAACAGTTATAAATATGCGGATGATGATCTGATCGTGGGTTCCTCCAATCCGTATGAGCTGTTTTTAATCTTTTATCAGATTTTGAACGCAGCTCAGGATGTCGATGCAGATATCCGTCATACTGTCGATAAAATTGCTTATTTAATCGATCAGTCGCACAATATCGAACCCAAAATTCCGGCCATGATTCGCTCGGTCCTAAATGTGCAGACTCAATATGCGAAGGCACTTTTGATCAATCATGCAGAGGTGGAGGAAGCGGTGAGCCGTCAGGATGTGCTGGGTGCGGAGGATGCCGTACGCCAAGCATTTGAGTTTGATGTGGCCCCGTTGCTCAAAGCAATCCGTGAAGAGCAAGGATTACCTGCAGATCCAATGAAAGCCTATTTGGCGTCTGAGTATGGTACGCAGATTTTGCAAAGAGGCAAGGGTGGTGCGAGCTGGTGAGCATCCTCGCTTATGATTTGGGGGCAAGCAGCGGCAGGGTTCTACTCGGAAAATTAACCGATTCACGTATCGTGGTGGAGGAAATCCATCGCTTTTCCAATGATCCGGTCAAGGTTGGGGAGCGCCTGCACTGGGATATATTGCGTCTCTATCACGAGGTTCAGCAAGGATTGCTCAAAGCCAAGCATACGAGAGTGAACCCATCCAGCCTGGCGATTGACTCCTGGGCGGTCGATTTTGGACTGATTGGAGAAACCGGCGAATTGCTGGGCAACCCTTATCATTATCGGGATTGGCACACCCATGGAGTAATGGAAGAAGTACAGGAACGGCTGGGAAAAGATTTTATTTTTCAGCGCACAGGCATTCAGTTTTTGGCGTTTAATACGATTTATCAGCTGGCTGCTATGCGAAATGCAAGATCACCCTTGCTGGAGCAGGCAGAACATTTCCTGATGATCCCTGATTTGCTGCGGTATTTTCTGACAGGTGAAATGTATCATGAGTTTTCTAATGCAACCAGCACGCAGTTATATCATCCGTTACAGCAAAAATGGGATGATGAGCTTTTGTCTGGAATCAACATTCCCCGCTCTTGGTTTGGAGAGGTACTGGAGCCGGGAAGTGTTGCAGGTACAATCCGTTCATCGGTCATGACGGATCTGGGTATTGGAGCGATTCCTGTGATTGCAGTAGCAGAGCATGACACAGGATCAGCAGTGGCTGCCGTACCAGCGCTGGAGCGGTCCTTTGCGTACTTGAGCTGCGGAACATGGTCACTGATGGGAACGGAGACCGCACAGCCAGTAATTAATGATGATACGCTTCGATTTAATTTTACAAATGAAGGCGGCGTAGGCCGAACCTACAGGCTGCTAAAAAATATCATGGGACTGTGGATTCTACAGGAGGCGCGCAGAGAGTGGGAACGGCAGGGAAACTCCTATTCCTTTCCTGAATTGGTTCATATGGCGGAACAGGCTCCAGCGTTCACTTGTTTGATTGACCCGGATGATGAACTGTTTCTGCATGCCGGGGATATGAAAACACGCATACGCCAATACTGCCGCAATACCGGGCAGCTAATGCCGGAGACGCCGGGAGAGATTACGCGCTGCATTCTGGAAAGTCTGGCGTTAAAGTATCGCTACATTTTGGAGCTTACAGAACGGGTGTCAGGACAGCGTTTTAATGGTTTGCATATGGTCGGCGGAGGGATTCAAAATCGCTTGCTGTGCCAATGGACGGCCAATTCGATTCAAAAACCCGTATGGGCAGGACCCGCAGAAGCGAGCGCAATCGGCAATCTTGCGGTACAATGGATGACACAGGGAAAGTTCGCCGATATATGGGAAGCACGCCGGGTCATTGCGGATTCTATTACCGTAGAGGAATATGAACCTGCCGAGTCAGAAGCGTGGGAGGATGCCTACGGGTGGTTCCGGCGGGTGACAGGACTTTTTGTACATTAAAGATGTGGAGTGAGATTGCCATGCTGGTCGCAGAAAGATATGAGATGATAGTGCAGCTCGTAAATGAAAGAGGAAGCATACGGGTGTCTGAATTGAGTGAGCTGTGTAAAGTGACGGAAGAAACGATTCGCCGCGATCTCGATCGTCTGGAGCAGGCGGGACGACTGCGCCGTTCCCATGGGGGAGCGGTTAGTGTCAAAAACGAGCAGCCTGAAACGCCCTATGCGGTACGGGAAATTATGAACGCGGAGGAAAAGCGTCGGATTGCTGAGGAAGCGGTCAAGCAGATTCAGCCGCACGATCGCATTTTGCTGGATGCCAGTACGACTGCCTGGTATATGGCGTCCAGTCTGCCGGATATTCCTTTAACGATACTGACGAATTCGATTCGGGTAGCTACAGAACTGGCAGGTAAGGAAAAAATCGAGGTCATTTCGACGGGAGGACAGCTGCTTCAACGTTCACTGTCATTCGTGGGCCCGCTCGCAGAGCGTTCATTAGAAACCTATTATGTGGATAAGCTGTTTTTTTCCAGTCAGGGAGTTCATCTGGATCGCGGCATTAGTGAATCAAATGAGCTGCAAGCTCGTTTGAAGCAGAAAATGGTCAGCATTGCGGATCGGGTAATTTTACTGGCAGATGCGAGCAAATTCGGGCAGCAGGCGTTTACCCATGTCGTGAACTTGACGCAAGTGTCCGAAATTATTACAGATTCGCGGCTGTCGGACCCGATTCGCAGTCAGCTCGCAGAGTTGTCCATTCCGGTTACGATTGTGTAAGCAGGTAGTTTCCGGCGTGAGGTCGCTCTGCGGTTCATTTGATTTACGATCGCTGTTGCAGCGGGATTCTCTGATGAGTAAGATCTACTTAGGTGAGAATCCCACTGCAAGCGTATGCTTATGATGAAAGTTTTCCTTTGGAAAATGGACGGAAGGGGTGTGCCGTTTGAAGGTATCTTTATTTATTACCTGTCTAAGTGATGCGATTTATCCCAAGGTAGGGGAAGCGATGGCCCGCTTGCTTGCCAGATATGGTGTCGAGTTGGAATTTCCCAAGGTGCAGACATGCTGCGGGCAGCCGTCCTATAACAGCGGCTATTGGGATGAAACAAGGGCAGCGGCAAAAACGATTTTGAAAGCGTTTAATAACAGTGATTTTGTCGTAGCTCCTTCCGGTTCCTGCACATATATGATTCATCATTACCCGGAGTTGTTCAAGGATGAGCCTGAGTGGCTGGAGTCGGCACGGAGGCTGGAGCAAAAGACGTATGAGTTTACACAATTTATGGTGCAGGTGCTTGGCGTGACCGATGTGGGTGCGTCTTTTCCGCATACGGTAACCTATCATCCGTCTTGTCATGGAACACGTTTGCTCGGCGTAAAGGAGGAACCGATGAAGCTGCTTGGCAGCGTAAAGGGTTTGCAATTAGTGCCGCTTCCTTTTGCAGAGGACTGCTGTGGGTTTGGTGGTACTTTTGCGGTGAAAATGCCCGATATTTCGGGAGCGATGGTGACTGAAAAAGTGGACCATATCAGGGAGACGGAAGCCGAGGTACTGGTCGGACTGGACATGGCCTGTTTGATGAATATCGCCGGTAATCTCAGATATCGGAAAGAGCCAGTTCGGGTGATGCATCTGGCAGAGCTGTTATACGAAGGGGTGAAGCACGCATGACCGCTGTACATACGCACTCTATGAACCAAAAGGTCAAAAAACGTGCAGAGCTGGCTCTGAATGATGATTTTTTGCGGAATGCAGTTCGTTTCACTACCGAGCGACTGCGCAATGGCAAGCGGACAGCTTCAGAGCAGCATGGAAATTGGGAGGAATGGCGTGAGCGGGGGCGTCAAATTCGGCTTCATACCATTGCCCATCTGGACTATTACTTAAATCTGTTTGTAGAAAATGCCCGTGCCAACGGGGTGCATATCCATTTTGCCGACACCGCAGTGGATGCCGTGCGCATTACATTGGACATTGCCGCGCATAATCAAGCCCGTTCTGTCGTCAAATCCAAGTCGATGGTGTCGGAGGAACTGCATTTGAATCAGGCGCTGGAAGGTGCGGATATCGAGACGATTGAAAGTGACCTCGGTGAGTATATTATTCAACTGGCGGGAGAGGCACCATCTCATATCGTGATCCCTGCGATTCACAAAAACCGCTATCAGATTGCCGAGCTGCTGTCTAAAGAAGCAGGGGAGGAGCTGTCCGCAGATACGACGATTTTGGCGGGCTTTGTCCGCAAAAAGCTGTGTGAAAAGTTTCTAGAAGCGGATATTGGCATGACAGGCTGCAATTTTGCCATTGCCGAGACGGGTTCCATGGTTTTGTTTGAAAATGAAGGCAACGCTCGCATGGTTTCTACTCTGCCCAAAACGCAAATCACACTGATGGGTATGGAGCGAATTATTCCATCCTGGACAGATTTGGAGGTGATGGCTACATTGCTGCCACGCTCCGCTACCGGACAGAAGTTGACGATGTATATGTCGGGGATTTCAGGACCCCGGCGCAGCCAGGATGCCGATGGACCGGAGGAAATGCACATTATCATCGTAGATAACGGGCGTTCGCTTCAGCTAGGCAATCCTGAGTTTCAAGAGTTGTTAAATTGCATCCGCTGCGGCGCTTGTTTGAACGCTTGTCCGGTGTACCGACACATTGGGGGACACGCGTATGGCGGGACATATAGCGGCCCTATTGGTGCAGTGCTTACGCCTGCCCTTCATGGCAACATCGAAGAGTGGAACGATATTGCGAGTGCGTCCAGTCTGTGCGGGGCGTGTTATGAAGCCTGTCCGGTCAAAATACCACTGCATGATATGCTGGTTTATTTACGTAGACGCAAGGTGGAGGCAGGACAAGGGGATAAACTGGAGACGATCGGGATGAAAGGTTTTGCGGCGGTAGTTTCCAGCTCGAAGCGATTCGTTGCGGCGATCAGACTCGGACAGATCGCACAGAAAGCGGTAGTCCGTAAGGGAGAGATTACCCTTAAGCTTGGCCCCTTAAAAGGCTGGAATACGTATCGTGTGGCTCCAAGTCTGGCGAATAAGTCCTTCCGTCGGCACTGGAACACACTAGCGCATGAGCTGGAGCAGGAACGCAAGGTCATGCATCCGGACATTCTCAGCCGAATGGAGACGATCTTGGCGGATAGAAGAAAAGGAGGGATGCAGCATGAGTGAACAGCGTAATCCTTCTGCGCAAGCAAAAGCGGAGCATGGAGCATGGCTTCATCAAATGCAAGCAGAATCCCGTGTCAAGCAGGCACGCTTTATGGAAGGCATTGCGACGCGGCTCAAGCGTCCACGACAGACGGAGCCACCGATGCAGCCGTTTCGCGGCGCACCTGCGTTTTGGCACAAATTCGAATGGAGTGCGGAGCAGCGCATTGAGGAGTTCACCGCCAACTTTACAAGTGTTGGCGGACACGTGGTGCGTCTGCCAGATCTGAAGAAGGCGGCAGACTGGATCACGCACAAGGCGCGCGAGCTGGGAGCAGCCTATATCGTCCGGCAGAATGAGCCGGACCTGGATGCGCTTCAGTTGGAAGCAGCGCTACCGGAAGTCCGATTGTCGGTGTGGAACACCGATCCAGCCGAAGACTGGAAGGCACGCGCCGCGGAGGCCGATATCGGCATTGTCATGGCCGATGAGGCCGCCGCCTACACCGGCTCGGTAGCAGTGCTATCCTCGCCGCAGAAGGGGCGCTCGGTCAGTCTGCTGCCGACTGTGCTGATCATTCTCCTGCCCGTGGAACGTCTGCGAACACGACTGGGCGAGATTTTAAACCGTTTTGACGTAGCAGGGCGTGAGCAATTACCCGCAGGCATTCATTTTATTACTGGACCGAGCCGCTCGTCGGATATCGAAAATGATTTGACGATCGGTGTACACGGACCAGGTATCGTTTATACGTTGTTGGTTGGTTAGCGTTATACTGCCCGTCTAACGGGCGCGATAGATCGGAAAACGGGTTTCAAAATCCGTTTGTCTACGATTGCTCCTAACCGAAATGCGGCCATTGTGCAGTTCGGTAATGCTTTTGGTAATAGCAAGGCCCAGCCCGGTACCTCCGGTTTCCTTGGAGCGTGATTTGTCCACTCTGTAAAACCGTTCAAAGAGATGTGGGACATCTTCCGGTGGAATCGGGGTGCCGTAGTTGGTGCAGATCACTATCGCTTCATCGCCTTCACGTCCTATCGTGATATCGAGACGCTTGCCATCCTTTCCGTATCGAATCGCATTGGAAAATAAATTTTCATACAGGCGCACCAGCTCGTCCGTGTCGGCCAAAATCCGAACAGGCTCAACGATTCGGACACGATAGGACATGTCCGCCTGTTCCAGTGAGGGTACAAATTCCTCAGCAAGTTGAGTGAGCAATTTGCCGAGGTCTACAGGCTCCAGCTCCAGTGGCAGGCTACCTCCACTCACACGCGTGTATTCAAATAACTCGTCGATCAGCTTTTTAAGCGTCAGCGATTTTTCATAAGCAATGTTTACATAATAGCGTAGCTCAATTTCATCCCGGTAACGGTCGGTTTCAATATACTCCAAAAAGCCAATCACCGATGTTAGCGGGGTGCGAAGATCGTGGGATACACCAGTGATCAGGTCGTTTTTCGCTTTGGCGGAAGCCCGTTCTTCTTCTATTGAAAGACGGAGCTTGTCTGCCATGGTGTTCATATTTTTTGCCAAGGTTGCCAGTTCATCTGCGGAAGATACCGGAATCGAATAGGATAAATTTCCGTCCGCGAAATTCTGCATCCCTGTCGTAATCTCTCGTAGATAGCCAATCGTATTTTTGGTAAAAAGGAAAAAGAAATAAATATATAAAGGCAGCCCACACACCAGCAAGATCAGTGAGGAACCAATGTGATTGACGGTCCAGCGGATCAGCCGAGTGCCAAAAAAAGAACGCGAGGGATTCAGCCATAACAGCAAAGACGCTCCATAATAAAACACCATTAAAATTAGTCCAGTTAAAGTGAAGGCGGCAAGGCTAAGGGCTGCCAGCTTCCATCCCAGCGTATCGTATCGTTTTGCCTTCAAGACGCAAGTCCTCCATTAATCGAATTTTTCCATTTTATAGCCGATGCCCCACACTGTTTTCAGGTATTTGGGCTTTCTTGGATCAGTCTCAATTTTCTCGCGAATTTTACGCACATGTACCATTAGCGTGTTGTTGGATTCCAGATATTGTTCCTTCCAGACCTTCTCATAAATCTGCTCCATGCTCAGCACTTGACCCCGGTGTCGAGCCAAAAGCTCAACAATAGCGAATTCACGCGGAGTCAGCTTAACGGATTCTCCAGCGAGAGTGATCTCATGTGTAACAGTGTTAATGGAGAGTTCATCCAGAACCATTTCATGCTCCAATATAGGAGAGGAGTGGGTATATTTCCGTACTCTACGTAGCTGGGATTTGATGCGTGCCACTAGCTCCAGCGGGCTGAACGGCTTGGTGACATAATCATCGGCCCCAACGCTAAGCCCTGTAATTTTGTCCATATCTTGTCCCTTCGCAGACAACATAATGATCGGAAAATGCTCGGTTTCCCTGATTTTCATGCAGGCTTCAATCCCGTCCATGTTGGGCATCATCACATCCAGCACCATTACATCTATCTGTTCCCGATTAACCTGCTCCAGCGCTTCCAGTCCGTCCCGTGCCATGAGCAAGCGATATCCTTCATTTTCTAAATATATTTGCATGAGCTTAATAATTTCAGGTTCATCGTCTACTAATAAAATGGTTCCGTTATGCATGGTTGTGCACCCTTTCTGTTCTTTCCAGCAGTATACAATATGGGCGTATTATATACCTTTTTGGCGTTGGAGGCTATGGACACTCTTCTCAGGTCGTTTGTTGGATATCATCGTCCTTTGAATAGTAGCGTTTCGGGCGAAGACATGCGCTCTTCTTGCTTGAAGTTCCTTTTTCCTGTACCCGGTAGTTGACCGAACAAAATCCACGCACATGGCAGGAAGCGGGCGATGACCGACACGACGAGCCAAGAACAAAGAAGTGCACAGAAAAAACCTCCAGCGTACCACACATGAATAAGCTGCGGTGAGCCAATGTGTGGTGAAAACTGCCGATACAAGAGTAGGAAAAATGGATGTATGAGATACACACCAAAGGACAGTGTGCCCAGACGTTCCAGCTTGCGAATGACAAAGGAATGTTGTCTTCTATACATTAAAAAGGAAATCTGTAGTAATACCAGCGTACTAGACAGGCTGTACATGTTATACATAAGTTCAAAAACTAGCGAATTGTACGAGGTTCCGTACAATCTATTTTCGTACCACATATAGACATGAATGGTGGCTGAAATCAGCCATAAAGCCCAAATTGCGATCCATGTCAGCACGCTTGTAAAACTTCGTTCCTCCTTACGTACCAGAAACCAAGTTCGAAGCTGGGGATAGTAATAGCCGAGAGCTGCGCCCAGCATGTAGCAGGCCACATAGGACAGCGCCCAGCTGCCTTTATTTTGAACCTGAAAGAGAAATTTGTTGCTAATTATAAATGACCACTGTAGCAGCAGCCCAATGACAATAGACCATTGCGGAAATTGCCGATAACGCTGGAACAGCCACAGTATGCATGGAAATGCAAGATAAAATTGCATCATGATAAAAATATAATATAAATGGGTGTACGCTTTGCCTGTAACCAGTTTCAGAGCAAAGTTTTCCGCAAGTGTAGTTATACTCCATGGTTCGGTACTGCCAGCCATAAGGGACAGGATGAAATAAAACAGAGAAAACATGACATAAGGTAAGAGGATGTACAGCAATCTCTGCTTATAAAAGCGCCTCAAGAGCTGTCGTCCCAGCGGACGATCCTTATAGTTATAGAACAGCACCATACTGCTAAGCGCGATAAATACAGGGGTACCGTACTTCATCAACACATTGAGCGCATTATATACAACATAAAGGCTGGAATTTGTAAGTTGGACCGTTGCATAGGAAGTGGCATGTACCATTAAGACGGCTAAAATCGCCATGGCTCTGACCAACTGTAATTCAGGAATTTTTTCTTTGGTCGTAGGCTTCATAAGCTTCATTTCCTTTCAGTAGTGAACTGTATCTTGTTGAACTCTTTCTATTAAAAGATAAAGTTCTTAACAACCTGAAAGGGAGCGGCTTAAGAATCGCTTATGAACTTCTTAACTTTTGTTAAGAATTAAAAAAAAGAACTTCCATAGGCTCAAAATGAGCAGCATGGAAGTTCTTTTTAGTACTCATGTTCATTCGTTATTTGCAACGTTTGATAGGTGCGCGTCTGATTTGCCCACGAATGGCACCGTTCGGATGACGGATCGTGTGGACGTTGACGTAGGCATTGCCCTCTCTAATTTGGCATACCAAATCATTAATGGTTCTGCCTCTGAGTGGACCGGTAAGATCAATTGCACGCAGCACGCCGGTAACGACACCTCTTCTTACGGTAATCCCAAACTTCGAAGGGCCAAACAGTGTAGCAACAACAGGACCATTTTCTCCTCTTCGTCCCAGATGAATGTGCGCTTCAGTTACCCGTGAAATATTGCGAACCGTCAGCTCAAAGCTTAATTGCTGGCTCGCTGGACGGTAACGAAATTCCGCAGTTCCTGTCGCATTCGTTCTGACAGGAGGCACTTCATTAGCCCCCCTCAACGTGGCTCTAAACTTATTGGACATTACGTCCCTCCTTTCCCAGTGTTGGTTTAGTGTATTCACAGGATCAGAGAAGGGGCTGTACATTCGCCTATTCATCAGAAGTTGTGTGTTTTACAAGTTATTCAGTCCAAGCACAAAACTGATTTTTTCATAGACTATGAGTATCTGATAGAGAGAGGAGGAGAAACTATGGGAACATTTATTGATGGGAGAACATCCCAAAATGCTTCGACAGCCAACTCTATTGCCATCCCAATCACTCTTTTAAATACGCCGCAATTGTTCGGACAGATCGGATTAAACACCCAAGGAGCTACAGGTACACCACGGGTTCTGCTTAAAGGAACTATATCTCTCCAAATTCCACTTGCTTTAGTAGGGATTACAATTACTATTGTGAGAGGTACGCAGATAACAGACCCTGTTGTTTATTCGGCTACGTCAACTTTTAATTTAAGTTTATTAGCTCCACAGGTTATTGCGTTCTCAGCAGATGATTTTAACCCACCGATTACGCCACAATTGGTGTATACAGCCTTTGTATCAGCTAACCTGCTGGGTACAATACGAGTAGGTCCAGAGAGCTTCGACGGGATTTTGGTTTCGGATTAATGCAGTAGTTTTAACTAACGGAATTTTGCTTCAGGGAGCTTCGCAGTTGGATCTGCGAAGCTTTTTTGTGTACAGGCATATAATATACTGGATCATACTCACTATGCAGGCTGACAAGTACAAGTTCAGCTTAACGAATAAGCTATTTTTCAATTGCATAAGAATGACATAGGTACAACCCTGCAACCATGGGTAGAATTTTATGTATGCGCTTACAAAAAATCTTTGCTTCATGCAATTAAAAATCTGGAGGAGGAATGAAGAATGAAGTGGAAAAAAGGATTGACTGGTATGCTTTTAGCAGCCTTTTTATGTGGTGCGCCGGGGCTGGGTATAGCTACCCCGGCACATGCATCAACTGGCGAGTACAAGTTTGATTTTGGCGGGGGTACGGTCGAAACGGGGTATACCGGAGTGAGCGCTTCGCTGTCCTATGACTCTGCACGTGGCTATGGCTTTCGTACCCCTGAGAATATGCGTAATGTCAGTGCATCGGGGACTGGGGTGGCAAGTGATGCGGTACGATTCTTGGCTACAGGTACGAAAAGCGAGAATACTTTCGACGTCGATCTTCCTCCAGGTTTGTATGAGGTGTCGGTTACTTTAGGAAATACTTCTCGTTCGAGTGTTGTGGCCGAAGGGGTGTATCAGGTCATAAATATGACGGGAAATGGGGCCAAGGATCGTTTTCAAATTCCAGTGACAGACGGACAATTAAATCTGCTAGTTACTGAAGGCAAAGAGGGCGCAGTCTTCACACTCAGTGCACTGGAAATCAGGCAATTGTCTAGCAATCCAGTTACGAATCGCACGATTTATATCGGCGGGGATTCTACGGTATGTAACTATTATCCGCTAGATAGCAGTGTGCAGGCAGGATGGGGTCAAATACTTCCAGAGTTTGTAAACACGAATACTTTTCAAATTCGCAATATGGCGTCAGGGGGCCAGATTGCTAGAGGCTTCCATCACGATGGTCAGTTAGAGGCGATCGTTCAATATATCAAGCCAGGGGATTATTTTATTCTCCAATTAGGCATTAATGACACCAATCCAAAGCATAACGAAAGCGAAGCGGAGTTTAAGGATTGGATGCGGGATATGATTCGGCAGGTGAAGGCTAAGGGGGCGACGGTAATTCTGTCAACACCGCAAGGCCGAGCCACTGACTTTAATGCTAACAATGTACACAACGCTGAAAACAGATGTATAGAAGCGCTATTTTGGCACTGGCTCAAGAGGAACAAACGCCTTTAGTCGATCTGAATGTTCTTAGTTCAGCTTATTTCACCTCTATTGGCAAAGATGCTACGCTGGCTTTGTATATGAACGGTGATACACTACATCCAAACTTTGCGGGTGCAAGGGAACTGGCGCGATTGGTAGCACAGGATTTACAAAGACAGGGCCTGAGTGGATTCTAAATTGCAATGATAGGTTCCCCCCCTGTTTCTTACATTTGTAGGAGCAGGGGTTTTTGGCCTCTGTTCAGGGTGCTATAATAATGGAAAAAAGCAATAGTAACGCGGAGGAATTAGAACATGCAGCCTTTCACTGCCCGAGTGCTTCAGATTATATTGCTGATCCCTGAGGGAAAAGTAATGACTTATGGTCAAATTGCGGCAGAGGCCGGAAGCCCAAGAGGTGCTAGACAGGTGGTGCGAATTTTGCATACACTGAGCCAAAAACATCGACTTCCATGGCATAGAGTAGTCAACCGCTTGGGAGAGATTGCTTTGCAGGAGGATGAGTCCGCATCCCTGCAGCGCCTGTACTTGGAAGAGGAGGGCATACAGTTTAATGCAAACGGACGTATCCCGCTGGATCAATATCTATATCATCCGCAGGCGGAGATGGAAGAATAGGCGAGGAACGAGCAAAGGTGGCATTGTTTTTGAGACACAATATAACACTAGTCTGAATCCTCGCCAAAAAGAGACGGGACAAATCATAGTTTTGATTTGTCCCGTCTCTTTTTAAACTGGCGTATCATGTAGATTAACGAAGGGTGGTATTCATATATAGCACTAAATTTCCCAGTTAAGCTTATCCAATCAGATGCTGCTGGTCACGCTGGGCAAGGTGAAAAGAAATACTGTTCATTAGCGGTATATCATTATTTTTTCGGGCTTCCCGAATGAGTTGTTTCTTTTTTTGTTCTGATTCGCGTAGAAAGCGAGTCATCCATAAATCAGACGGTTCGTTAGTAGTTGTCATGCGAGATTCTTTTATCATCTATTAACCCTCCTAGTGAGCGGCTGTTATTCTTTCTCTAGTATATGTTCCAAACCTTAATAGATGCTGTTAGTTTCCTTAAAATTAGCTGAAATTTAGGTAAAGTTCAGGTAAAAACAGATTAAATCTATGTTTGATGGGATGTAAAGTAGATACAATGAGTAATCTGGCAGTAAAGGTTACAAAAATGTATTGTTTTGACACCTTGTACCAACATAAACCTGAAAGTACAATTAGAATGCGGAGAATTCGTGGAAATTTATGTCGAAAAGAATGGAAAAGATTCGAAGATGCACCGAAAGGGGAGAAATTCATTTATGAAGCAAAAAGCGGCTGCCGTGCTGCTTGTATTGTCCTTTTCTACAGGCTTGGTTACAACTGCGCAGGCTGACAGTTCATCAGGAAGCATGTCAGCAAATATGTCAGTTAATTCATCTGCTGCGGCTACGTCGAAGACATCATCCGTAACGGGACAGGCTCTACCTCCATTAACGCTCAAGCAGGCAGTGGAATGGGCACAGACGAACAGCTACAATACGCGTACCGCCGAGCGGGATGTAGAGCGTCGTAGACTTGAACTAAAAAATGCAGAAAAGGATTTGGGAAATGCATTTGTTGATTTTATAGACGGTGAATATGTCGGTGATAACACTTCTTGGAGAAATTATAACTCTTCGACACTATCCTATCTAGCCAGCAAAAAGCAGGCGCAATATGCCAAAGACCAGATATATTTTAATGTAATGAAAAGCTACCAAAGTGTGTTTGTAGCAGAGAATCAGGTGAAAAATGATCTGGAGGCGCTTGAAATCGCCCAAGCGGAGGAAAAGATTGCACTTGCCAAATTTGCGCGAGGCAAGCTGTCTGAATATGCGAAAAACGAGAGTACACAGGCCAGAGTCCAGGCGGAACAAGCGGTCGAGCAGGGAAAAATTGCGTTGCAAAAATCCAGGGATGCTCTGAACTTCCTTATGGGACAGCCTAACGGAACAGCCTATGAAATGGTGGATCGACCCGTGTACAAGGAACCGAAGAAGCTGGATATTGAATTACATATACAACAGCTGACAGACATGAACCCGAATTTATGGAAGCTGGAGGATAGTATCAAAACTTCGGAACTCAATGTGAGATATTTTGATTTTAATAACGGTGCAGGTGCTTACGATCTAGCTAAAATGGATGTTGATACAGCTAAGGAGGAGCTCGCCAAAGGTCAAAAGGATTTTGCTGAATCACTCCGCAATTTGTATGCCACGGTTAAGGAAAACCAAAAGAAATACGTACAACTGGAAGAAAGCTTGCGTACAGCAAAAGAGGCCTTGGAGTTATCACACAAAAAGTGGGCCAGAGGTCTAATTATCGAGATGGAATTGAAAAATAACCAGTTGAAAGTGAACCAGATTGAACGGCAAATGGAAGAGCTGGCGATCGAGTTGGATCAAAATGAGTATACGTTGAACAAGCCATGGAGCACATAGGGAGGAAAAGGCGTTGGCAGAAACGGTTTTAAATGATGCTTTAATCAAGCTACGGAGAAAACGGAGAAAAAAGTGGATATGGACTGCGATTGTTTTGCTGGTTGTAGGTGGAGGCGGAGCAGCAGTATATCTGAATATGCCCAAAGAGCAGGTAGCACCTATAGTACAGGACGAGACGTTTAAAGTAGAGCGCGGCGATGTGAGCGAGAAGCTGGACACGTCCGGCACCGTGCAAGCATCCAAGGAAGTGAAGCTGAACTTTACGAGTGCAGGCGAAAACAAGCTGGCTGCGGTGAACGTAAAAGCCGGGGACAAGGTCAAAAAAGGGCAAGTGCTGGCGCTTCTGGACAGTTCAGAAATTAAAATGCAAATCCAAAGTGCGTCTGATTCTTTGGAGATATCCAAATCCAAGCTGGCTGAATTGGAGAAGGGTCCAAAGGCGGAGGATATTGAAATTCAGAAAACAAATGTACTTCGGGCCAAAATGGCTGTCGATACAGCGCAAGAATCATTTGAGCTGGAAGAAGCCGAGAGTCAGAAGAAAGCTTCCAAAAAACAGTTAGAGCAGGCCCGGAAGGCATATGAAGACCAAAAGTTTTTACATGATGCCGGGGCAGTATCCAACAGTGAATTGGAGCAGGCTGAGCAAGCATTGGATAAAGCACAAACGGACTATGATAATCTAGATTTACAGTTCCGCAAACTTATGTCGCAAAAACGTCGCACCATTTCAGAGGCTGAAATTGGCTACCGTGCAGCGATGGCTGAGCTTCACAAGACTCAGGTTCCGGCTGATGCATCGAGTATTCAATCCTCACGGATAGAGGTTCGAAGACTGGCAACTGAGCTGGAGCAGAAAAAAAATGAGTTGAACAAGCTTCAGGTCACGGCGCCGTGGGACGGAGTGATCCTGAAGGTGAACGGAGATGTGGGGACCAGTCCGACGGCTCCATTTATTACCATGAATAACTCGGATTCCAACGATCTTAAGGTAGTTGTGAAGGTAAGTCAGACCGACATTGTCAAGGTCAAAAAGGGGCTTTCGGCTGTGTTGACGACCAATGCATATCCGGGTGAATCTTTCCCAGGGAAAGTGCAATTCGTCTCACCGGAAGCCTCTACGGATGAAGGGATGACGACGTATTTAATGGAGATGTCTGTACATGACCCGAAAGGTAAGCTAAAAACAGGCATGATTATGAATGTGGCCGTTATTTTGGGAGTACACAAAAATGTACTGTTCGTTCCTGCGACTGCACTGAGATCCGAAGGAGGCCAGGATGGCGTGTATGTTTCTGCTAACGCTGCGAATCCCGGGGCACGCACATTTAAGCCCGTAGAGCTCGGATTTTACACGCCAGACCGAGTAGAGCTTAAATCCGGTGTAAAGGAGGGGGACACGATTGTTGTGCCTGCTCCTGAACCTCCGCCAGATCCTTCCGCAATGGGCGGCATGCAGGGGGGCTTTTAAACGGGCATGAGATATGTTATTCAGATTGAGGGTTTGAAAAAAGTGTACCATGTCGGAGATCAGGAAATTCATGCTCTGCGTGAGGTCCAGCTTGATATTGCTGACGGTGATTTTGTTGCGATTATGGGACCGTCTGGATCAGGCAAGTCCACGATGATGAATGTTATCGGCTGTCTGGATTTACCTACGTCAGGACAATTTTATTTGGATGGATATTCGATCTTAGATGCCCGCGAGGATGAACTGGCTATTATACGTAATCAGAAAATCGGATTTGTATTTCAAAAATTCCATTTGCTCCCGCGGTCAACGGCTCTGGAGAATGTGGAACTGCCTATGATCTATGCGGGGGTTTCTGCCAAGGAGCGTCGTTTGCGAGCCATGGATGCCCTCACTAGCGTAGGTCTAGGCGACCGGATGAACAACAGGCCAAACGAATTGTCAGGCGGTCAACAGCAACGGGTATCCATTGCGCGTGCACTTGTGAACAATCCGGTTATTCTCTTGGCGGATGAACCGACAGGAGCTTTGGACTCCAAAACAAGTGTGGAAATCATGGGGATTTTTCAGCGTCTGAACGATCAGGGGAAAACGGTTGTACTGGTTACTCATGATCAGGAGGTTGCGGAATACGCCAAGCGTCTGATTCATTTTCGAGATGGGCGGATTGAAAAGGATCAGCCTGTTGAGAAACGAAGAATGGCGGCAGAGGAAGTGAAGGTATGAAATTTCAGGAAATTATTCGTGTATCGCTCAATAGTTTGCGAACCAATATGCTGCGATCCTTGCTGACCATGGTGGGCATTATTATCGGAGTGGCCGCCGTGATTGCGATTGTAGCCATCGGTAAAGGATCAACCGCTACAATTACATCGCAGATCAATAGTATGGGAAATAATCTGCTGATGATCTATCCTTATGCTCCATATGATGGGTCCAGCTCCATGTCGTTCAATCAGACGAAAGGGATATCTCTGGAGGATATCGAGGCGCTAGAGCAGCAAAAAGCAGTCGCAGAGGTAGCACCAAGTGCAATGACCAGTGCAGATATTACGTGGAGTCGCAATAAGGTCAGCGGGCAAATTGAGGGGACTTCGCTGGCATTTGTCCATGTGAGAAAGCTGTCGCTAGCTCAGGGCAGGTCGTTTACTCACTATGAAGTGGATAAACGGATGAATGTGGCTGTGCTGGGGAGTGATGCAGCCCGTAATATTTTTGGCCCGGATGCCTCCAGGGCAGTCGGTGAGACCATCATGATCAAGCAGTTGCCTTTTAAGGTGGTTGGTGTGCTGACCAATTCCAATTCCAATATGAGCAACAGCGGGCAGCAGGTATATGTACCGATTACAACTGGAATGGAACGGCTGGGCAATATGAGCATTCAGCAGGTGAATGCCTCTGCAACAACGGAGGACAGGATTGATCAGGCAAGTGCTGAAATCCGGCAGGTGCTGCGTGCCAGACATGAGCTAAAGCCATCAGAGGGCGATGATTTTCAAATCATGACCCAGACGGAAATCTTAAAAACAGTGTCTGGGGTTGACCGGGTTATGAATATGCTGCTGATCGGTGTAGCTGCAATTGCGCTCGGTGTTGGCGGTGTTGGTATTATGAATATTATGCTGGTGTCCGTCACGGAGCGTACGAGGGAGATCGGAATTCGCAAAGCGATTGGTGCGCAGCGCAGTGATATTATGCTGCAGTTTGTGGCTGAGGCTGTTTTTCTTAGTCTAATGGGTGGACTAGTCGGTGTAATGGTGGGTCTTGGGGGTGCAAAGCTGCTCGAGAAATTCGTCCAAATGCCGATTGTGTATTCGATAGAGCCAGTGATGTACTCTTTTCTGTGCTGCATGGGAGTCGGCGTACTGTTTGGAGTATATCCGGCACGCAAGGCTTCGAAGCTGCGTCCGATTGATGCTTTAAGATACGAATAGGAAAGCGGGTGCTTTGTCTTACTCGAAAGAGGGGGGATAAAGCACCCGCTTTTTGAATGGAATAAGTGTTTTAAATGATAAAAAAACATGAATAACCACTTTAATTTTATATATGTGATGTTTTATATGTTTTTTTAGGTTGATTTATTATTATATATGACGTATTATATTCAATATCAGATCGCAAGCAAAAAAAGGAGGGGCGTTCATCATCGACCTTACGGCAAGACAAGTAGAAATTTTAAACATCGTACAAAAGCATGCCCCGATAACGGGTGACCAGATTGCGGAAATGCTTAATCTCAGTAAGGCGACCATTCGGACCGACCTATCCAAATTGGGCATTCTGAATTACATAGATGCTAAGCCCAAGGTCGGTTATTTTGTTGGAAAGCGGGGCACGCCGAACCGGGAGGAAAAATTCCGGCTTTTGCAAATGAAAGTCGGTGATCTTCACGGGGTTCCAGTCATCGTACGTGAAACAACCACAATTCAGGAAGCTGTCGTAGCTCTATTTTTGGAAAATGTGAGCAATTTGATCGTCACCGATGAAGACGGAGATTTGGCAGGGGTGGCTTCCCGCAAGGATTTACTCAAGGTAACGTTAGGCAATCCCAATGCAGCAACCATTCCTGTCAGTCTTGTGATGACCCGGCAGGCGAATGTGGTCACTGTTTCCCCAGAGGATACCGTACTAGAGGCAGCACGCAAAATTATTGCTCGTCAAATCGACAGCCTGCCTGTCGTCGTCCCTTCGGATTCTGACAAACCAGGAGAGCACTGGAAAGTCGTGGGACGTATTACAAAAACAAATATTATTAAAATGTTGCTCGATATGGTAGCAGAGGATTAATGGGAGGAATCGAATGGTTCAGGCGAGCAGTCATTTTATAGCGATCTGTTCAGACTCGATTGGTGAGACGGCAGAAGCTGTCGTACAGGCGACCATGCGCCAATTTGAGTTACCAGACACAGAGATCAAAAGATTTATGAACGTGAGGGATGAAGACGAGCTGAGTCGGGTAATGGAGGAAGTTGCCGAGCGTAAAGGCTTTGTAGCTTATACGTTGGTACAGCCGGAATTGAGAGAGGCGATGAAAGAAGAGGCTGTCCGGCTGAATGTGCGGGCTGTCGATATTATGGGACCGATGATGCAGGCGTTTGCCGATACGTTTCATAACGATCCCAAAGAGAAGCCTGGTCTACTGCACCGACTGGACGACAACTATTTTCGGCGTGTAGAGGCACTGGATTTTGCAGTTCAATACGATGATGGCAAAGATGTGAGCGCCATTCTCAAAGCAGATATAGTATTGCTTGGAGTGTCACGTATTTCCAAAACTCCTTTATCCATGTTTCTCGCACATAAAGGTTATAAAACAGTCAACATTCCGGTTGTACCGGAGCTTACACCGCCTGTTCAGTTGAAGGATGTTCAGCATGGCCGAGTATTCGGATTGACGATCCAGCCGGAGTTGCTGTTGAAAATACGCAGTGAACGACTAAAGGTTATGGGGCTTCCTAATAATGTGCAATACGCCACAGCGACAAGGGTGGAAGAGGAAATCGCGTATGCGCAGTCTTTGTTTAAAGAGCTGAATTGTCCGGTCATTGATGTTACAGATAAAGCCATTGAAGAGACAGCAGGCTTGATTATCAGAATGTTATAGAAAGCGAAACAACTTAGAAGCAGCGCTTATAAAGAAAATATAATTACGGGATACAGGAGTGTAAATATAAAAGGCAGCAAAGCTGCTCTAAAGATAAGGATCGGCCGTAGGATATAGGAGATTATATAAAGATATAAATAAAATGGCAGCAAAGCTGCCCTGAAAATATTTATTTGCCTGTAGGTAATATCATTTTTAGGAGAGGTGGAGGGATAGGTATGGAGAGTCAAATGGCATTGGAATTCGTTCGGGTAACAGAGGCAGCGGCACTGCAATCGGCACAATGGACAGGGCGTGGAGATAAGAATAGCGCGGACGAGGCGGCAACAGTAGCCATTCGTACTCATTTTAATGCGGTATCCATGGACGGCACGGTCGTGATTGGCGAAGGCGAAATGGATGAGGCTCCCATGCTGTATATCGGGGAGAGAGTAGGCAATCGCAGAGGGCCAGCCATGGACATTGCTGTTGATCCTCTCGAAGGGACGGAAACGGTGGCGAACGGTTTGAATAACGCACTGTCGGTCATTGCTGCTGCACCTCGTGGTAGTCTACTACACGCTCCGGATATGTACATGCAAAAATTAGCTGTTGGTCCGGCATTGGCTGGAAAGCTGTCACTAGAGGACACGATCCCGACTACATTGTCAAAAGCAGCGCGCATACTGGGGAAATCCTTGTCCGATCTTACGGTGTCCATTCTGGATCGTGCACGGCATGCCGGGATCATTCAGCTTCTGCGGGAAAGCGGCGTTCGGATCAAGCTGCTTGGTCATGGGGATGTGATGGGTGCAATTGAAACCTGCCTGGACAGCGGTGTAGATTTGCATATCGGCTCTGGCGGCGCTCCTGAGGGTGTATTGGCCGCGGCCGCGCTGAAATGCATGGGCGGAGAAATACAGGGCCGCTTGCTGCCTCATGGAGAAGAAGAGATTGCACGTTGCAAACGCATGGGTATTACTGATCCAGGGGCGTTGCTGTCGATGGAGGACATGGTCGGACGCCAAGGCGTGATGTTTGTCGCTACAGGCGTGACGCCTGGTGAGTGGTTGCAGGGGGTTCGTTCTCTGCCTGGTCACAGAGCTGAAACCCATTCAGTTGTAATGCATTCAGATACAAAAACGATTCGTTTCGTGCGAAGTATTCATCATACTGCTGATTCTTCCGGTACGCTCGCGGCAGCGGCATCCTCTTGAAATTTGAAGTCAAGACTTCCCTCGCTGGTGAATTCAATCATAATAAACTTATAAAACAGCAAGTCTCTGACTAAAGGGAGACTTGCTGTTTGCTGTTACTGTTTTTGGGGGATGAAAGAGTAAAATCAAGGATATAAATTTCTAAAAAACAGGTACTTATGAAGTAAAATTGAAAAGTTTCTATTAGGCTTGAAAAGAAAAAAACATAGCTTTGGAAGCGAAAAAATCAATTCGAACTAATTTTTTTAGACGAAGAGTCAAAAAAAATTATGCATAATATAGTTCTTTAGAACTACTTAAAAACCCGGTTTATTAAAAATTTAAAGAGTTATTAATTTTGGTTTGTGTGTGCTTTTTTTAAATTAGTTCCATTATATAGGAGGTTGAAGGTGGGCGCGGAAAAAGGCGGAATTTGTCGGATGATATCAGGTTGAATTTGTTACATTTATGTTAATGGCATGTAAAGATAAAATTGTTATAGGATAAGGGGTTTGGGCGTAATTGTAAATCATAATGATTTTAGTTTTACAATGTTCGTGAAAATGTGAAATTATGTTTTAGGCTAGATTTACAGATCATGATGGGCAGATAATGAGCGAAAAAGTCAAATTGTTGTTTTTGTAGTTTGGAAACAAATAGCATAATATGGATTTTGTTTTATTTTTATGAAGTCTAGTAATTTAGCCCTTTTGTCCCGTGTCAAGCCGTTTTAAAGTTTGTATATTTAAAAAAGCTAGAAAGTGTTGGAAGAAAAAAAGAGATATAAGGATTTACTGTAAAATTATGAACTGCATAGAGGATGGAGGAATTCATATGACGACTCGATCACAATCTTGGTTCGCTAAAACAGAGGCCCAACCGACTGCGAAGCTCCAACTATTCTGCTTTCCCTACGCCGGTGGTGGTGCTTACATATTTAACTCTTGGAAGTCCAGGCTCGCGCCTGATATTACTGTGTTGCCAATACAACTCCCAGGACGTGAGAGCCGCTCCACTGAAGCTCCAATGGAAACCCTTCAAGACATCGTCCAATCGTTGGTTCCCGCTATGGCTCCATACATACATAAGCCATTTGCCTTTTTTGGGCACAGTATGGGGGCACTGATCGCATTTGAAACAGCGCGGCAGTTGTACAGCAAAGCTGGAAAACTACCTGTGCATATCATCGTATCTGGTAAATCCGCTCCTCAACTTCCATACTCCAAGAAACGGCTCCATAATTTAGCAGACGATTCTTTCACCGAAGAGCTTCGTTTGATGCAGGGCACCCCCGAAGAGGTGCTGCAAAATGCAGAATTGATGCAAATTATTATGCCTCGTCTGCGTGCAGATTTTAAGGTATGTGAAACTTATGTTTATCAGCCGGGAGATCCACTGGCATGCCCAATGACGGTTTTAGGGGGAACGAGGGATTTTGAGGTTAGCACAGATTCACTTCGTGCCTGGCAGCAGCATACGATGTCACCTATGGATGTCCGGATGTTCGAAGGCAATCACTTTTTCATCCATGAACAAGAGCAAGAGGTTATGAGCGCAGTCGAGGACATTCTCTCCGCATCCTCGCCGATGGCCCACGCTGCGGCAGCTCATACAACTTACAACACAAGCACTCCACAACCACGATTCAGGCAGAGTTGAATGTCCCACACATCACGATACACTTCGTTATCACCATCTCAGCAATAACCGATAAAACCACCCACCATGATGCATTTTCCAGCGTAGATTAAATTCAATTTTTCTGTACAGGCCCTCATCATTTCAGACACAGAGTTTACTTCAATGACGTCCATCGCCAATCTAAAAAGTTCGCACTGCTAAAGTGTGGCAATGAAAAAGAGGGATGCCTTTGTTTCGATCAAATTCTGCTTTTCGGAGACTCACACGCTATATAAAGCCTTATAATCTTTGGGTTTTTATAGCCGTGATTTCCTCCTTGTGTTTGGCAGCTATTGACATTATTTTGGGTAAGGCCATAGAGCAAATGGCACAGGGAACATTCTCCTCCACCCAGAACATGATCTATCTAGTTGTTGGTATGACGGTAATTGGAATGCCTTGTAAGTTTGTGATGAGGTACGCTTCGGCACGATTTAGTGTTAGTGCCCTGCGCGACTTGAGAGGCGATCTCGTACATAAGTTTTATGATTTACCTGTTTCCAGCGTGGAGAGCAAGTTCACCGGAGATTTGGTATCCCGTCTAACAAACAATACGGCGCTGTTGCAGAACTTTTTTATCCAGCAGTTTGCTAATCTGTTTTATTTGCCACTTGTGTTTACGGCATCCTTAACGTTGCTTTTACTGACAAGCTGGAAACTGGTTTTGGCAAGTCTTGCGCTTATGCCTGTAGGAATGATCATAACCTCACTGATGAGCAAGCCAATTGAGAAATACTCCAAGGAGCTTCAGGAGAAAATTGCTCATTTGAACGCGGTGGGACAGGATGCGATCGGAGGCATTCCTATCGTCAAGGCATTTAATATGCAGGCTGTGCTGTTGAAGAAGTATATGGTGATTACGGAGGAGGTCATCAAGCGCGGATTGCGGCTAGAAAAACGCTATGCGTTCATAACTCCAGTAGGTGTGATGATGCTGGCAACACCGATTATTTTGGTCATTGTGTACGGTGGATATTTGATTCAACAAGGTGAGTTGAATGCTGGTGGCATTGTCCTTTTTTTATATCTTATTTCGTTCATATTGCAGCCTGTTGCCATGCTGCCGACGATTATTTCGCAAATGAAGGAAGCGGGGGGAGCAGCGAAGCATTTGTTTGAGGTGCTGGATTGGCCAGATGAGCGGCAAGACGGGAAAATCACTTCAATAAGCCAAGATCTCGAGGAAGACGATGCAGAAAGCAAGGACGACATTCCTGTAGTCAGCTTTGAGCATTTAACCTTTGGCTACAACGAAGGGAACACGGTGCTGAAGGAGATTAGCTTCCAGGTAGGACAAGGAGAAACGGTAGCGATTGTTGGGGCCAGCGGTGGCGGTAAAAGCACAATCTTCAAGCTGCTTTGCGGATTTAATGAACCTGGAGAGCATGCCGGAACCGTTCAATTGTTTGGTAAGAATTTGACAGATTGGAACCTAACAAGCCTGCGTAGCCATATTTCGATGGTATCTCAGGAACCGTCGCTTTTTCCGGCCACTATTGCAGAAAATATCGGATATGGACGTCTGGAGGCGACCCGGAAAGAAATTGTCGAGGCGGCGAAAGCGGCACATGCGCATGACTTTATTGTTCAGCTACCCGAGGGCTATGAAACTCTGTTGAGCGAACGGGGAGGCGGATTGTCTGGAGGACAAAAGCAGCGTATTTCTATAGCAAGAGCATTGCTGAAAAATGCTCCGCTGCTTCTACTGGACGAGCCGACTTCAGCACTCGATAGCCAGTCGGAGGCTCAGGTACAGATTGCAATGAATGCAGCAATGCAAAACCGGACGGTACTGGTCATAGCTCATCGACTGTCAACTGTACGTCAGGCGAACCGCATTATCGTACTTGATCAGGGGAGCATTGTGGAATCGGGTACACATGAGGAATTACTAGGCCGTGAAGGTGTGTACCGAAAGCTGTATTTGCAAAATTTTGAAGGACAGCAAACGGAGGAAAACGGGTATTCACTGCCTGAGGAAAGGAGTGAGCGTCGTGACCTTCAAGCAGGGGTTTTATGAATTTAAGCAATTGATGTCCCTGATGAAGCCGCATCGAAAATGGTATTTTACGGGGTTGGTTGGCAACAGTCTGACCAATGCCAGCATCACAATTTTGCTTTCTATTGTGGTGCATTATTTGCTGAATTTTGCGGTTAATGGCGATGTACAGGAGCTGTACCGAGCGGTCTATTTGGTCAGCGGCACATTTTTGGCGTTAAGTCTTATTTCCCCAGTGTGCAGCTATATGTATAAACGATGTGTCAAGCTCGCAATTGCCGATGTACGAATGAAACTATTCGGTCATGTTGTCAAGCTATCGTATGAAAAAGCCGAAAAACACCATTCGGGTAATCTTGTTTCCCGCATGACAAACGATGTCCAAACGCTGGAGCAGGCTTACACCGTTCATATTCGCTCGATTATACTGGAAACTTCGCTTTTCTTAGGCTCACTAGTCATTCTGATGGTGCTGGATTGGCGATTTGGGATTATGGCGGTTCTACTAGGACTAGCTTCAGCCTGGATAAATGCTCATTTTGCGAAGAAAATGCGACAGACGAGTGAAGAATTACAGGGACGGATGAGCAGGTTCACGGAACGATTGAGTGATTTGCTTTCCGGTTTACAGACGGTGAAGTTATTTGGGTTAAGGACAAAAGTGGGTGGACTTTGCAACGATGCAAGCGAGGACATAAATCGCATCAGTATCCGACAGGGACGTCATATGGGACTGCAGGATATGTGTAATTTTGTTATTGAATTTATTACGCTGGGCGGTGTGCTTGTTGCTGGATTGATCTTGGTTTCGCAGAAGCAAATGGAGCTCGGAGTTTTGGGACAGATTGTGCAGCTGCAAACGGGTATTTCAACGGTATTTTTGGAGCTGGGGGCAGCTGTATCCCTGTTACAAAACTCTTTGGCAGGCTTGGCACGTATCCGCGAAATCTTGAATGAGTCGAAGGAAGAGGAACAGTTTCCCGCGGCGAAACAGAAGGAATCAGTAACCGGGCTTATCGATCCGGAGGTGTCAGCTTCATCAGCCCGTGAATCTAAGGAATCCTATGACGGTGTCGAGACTGTGGATTCAGACCTCTCTATTGAACAGACTGCTGCTGCGCTGGAGCTGCACAATATCAGCTTTGGCTATCAGCCAGACCGTCCAACGCTGCGAAGATTGAACTTGGTCGTGCCAGAAGGGCAGGTAACCGCGATTGTCGGTCCGAGTGGTGGTGGGAAAAGCACCGTGATGAAGTTGTTGCTGGGATTTTACCCACCGGATGAAGGTGTGCTGCGGGTTCGCGGCCGCTTGGCAGAAGAATTTCGGTTGGATGAGGTTAGGGATTTAATGGCCTATGTACCACAGGAGGCTACACTGTTCCACGGTACAGTAGCAGACAATATCCGCTTCGGCTCACCGGATGCCACGGATGAGGAAGTAGAGGCTGCGGCCAAAACAGCCTATGCCAGCGGCTTCATAGCTGAGCTTCCGGAGGGTTATGACACGATTGTCGGTGAACGCGGAGCCAATTTGTCCGGGGGTCAAAGACAGCGAATCGCGATTGCCCGTGCTCTGCTCAAAAATGCGCCGATTTTGCTGCTGGATGAAGCCACCTCGGCCCTGGATGCAGAGTCGGAATATGAAGTTCAGCAGGGCTTAGATGAGCTGATGAAGGATCGTACGACATTAGTTATTGCCCATCGATTGTCTACGATTGAGAGGGCGGATACGATCTGTGTTCTTGCCGATGGCGAGCTCAAAGAACAGGGAACTCATGACCAGCTCCTTGCTGAGGGTGGTCATTATGCGGAGCTGTATGAGCTTCAGTTTCGAAAACATCCAGAGGAACAAACCGCATAAATATGCGAATTTTCTTTTTACCAAATATCTATTTTGCGAGGAGAGAGACGGATGACACAGCAAGATGTTCAATTGTTTTCCTTAAGCCAGCCACAGCAACGTATTTGGTATACGGAGCTTTTGTATCCTCATCGGAACACTTCAACCATTATCGGTACTGTAAAAATCAGAGGAACTGTTCGTATAGATGCATTGCAGCAAGCAATGAACCGAGTGATTGCCCAAAACGATTCTTTCCGTATCAAAATCACTGCTCAGGATGGAATCCCATATCAATATGTAGAGCCGTTTACAGCGGAAAATATTGAAACGCTTCAAGTAACCCCGGAAGAAGCGAATGAATGGTTAAGGCGCCATAATCCACAACCGTTCTCATTGTTGGATTCGCAGCTGTACCGATTTGTTATTTTACAGCTAGGGGTAGAAGAAACCTGGTTCAATTTTAAAATGCATCATATTATTTCGGACGGCGTGTCCATGAATCAGGCCATTAATGAAATCACTGGACATTATATGGATATTGTGCATGGTACAGGTCAGGATGCACCGACCAAAGGCAATCCTTATCTAGAGTTTATTCAGGTAGAGCAAAGCTATGAGCAATCTGATCGCTATCAAAAGGACAAGACGTATTGGACGGAAAAGTTTGCTGATTTGCCAGAGACCACAGGCTTAAAATCATATAACCCGCTGACATTGAGCACAGCTGCACGCCGGGAGAGTTTTATACTGAAGCATGAATTGTATCGTGGTGTTACGGCTTTTTGCGAGGAACATAAAATCAGTATTTTCACGTTCTTCCTGGCGGCTCTGTATATTTATTTGCATAAAGTGACGGGTGAGCAGGACTTAACCGTAGGGACTCTCTATGCCAACCGTACGTCTAAGAAAGAAAAGGATACCATCGGCATGTTCGTCAGCACCGTGGCTACTCGTCTGTTGGTCGAACCGGAATCCGAACTGCTGGCCTTCTTGCAGGGTGTAGGGAAGGAGCAGGCGTCCATTTTGCGGCATCAGCGTTACCCGTACAACAAAATTATTCAAGATTTACGCGAACAGCAAAGTAGTCTGGACATCCAGCGTCTATTTGGGGCATCTATTCAGTACCGTACCTTGAGTTTCTCCCGTTTTGATGAAGCGATTCAGCAGGTGGATAACGATTTCTGCGGAGATACAGTGAATGACTTCGATATTCATATGGTTGAAATGCTGGATGACGATAGACTCGTATTATACCTGGATTATCGTACCGAGCTGTTTAGTGAGCAGGAAATTGCTCGAATTATTCAACAATTTTTGAGTGTGGCGGAGCATATGGTACAGGGCCCACACAAGCGGATAGAGGAATTGTCGCTGATCAGTGAGGAAGAACGGGCGCAAATCGTTGACGTATTCAATGCCACAGCAGTGGAATACCCACACGAAGCAGGCATTCATGAGCTGTTTGAGGAACAGGCGGCACGTACACCGAATCAGACAGCAGTTGTGTCTGACAACGCCCATTTAACTTATGGCGAATTGAATGTAAAAGCCAATCGGCTGGCTCACACGCTGCGCGGACACGGTGTTACCGCTGAGCGAACTGTAGGTATCGTTGCTGAGCGTTCCGTAGATATGATCGTCGGCATGCTGGCGATTCTCAAAGCGGGCGGCGCATATGTGCCGATTGACCCTGATTATCCGGCTGAACGTGTGCGCTACCTATTGGAAGATTCGGGAGCGGAGTTGCTGCTGGTGCAGCATGCGAAACAGCAACCGGAGGATTACACCGGAATTGTGCTGGATCTGAGCGATGCCGCTGTGTACGGGGCAGAGAATAATCAAGATGCAAATAACATACATGGGGAACAAAACGAAGCTAGTCATGCAGATTTTACCTATTATTCAAATCTGAAAAATGACCTTTTAAAGGAATCTTCTTCGTCTGTCGTAGACAGTACTACTGGAGCACATCCATTTGGTAATCGACTTGCCTATCTTATGTACACTTCGGGTACGACCGGACAGCCTAAAGGGGTTATGGTAGAACACCGCAATGTTGTGCGCTTGGTGAAAAATACAAACTATGCGCAACTGGGTGCTGACACGCGCATTTTGCAAACCGGCGCCGTTGTCTTTGACGCGTCCACCTTCGAAATTTGGGGTGCGTTGCTGAATGGAGGACAGCTTGTACTGGTAAGCCAGGATGTCATTTTGGATGTGCCGAAGCTCAAGGAAGCTGTCCGCAGCCATGGTATTACAACAATGTGGCTGACTGCGCCACTCTTTAACCAGCTATCCCAGCAGGATCTGGAGTTGTTCGAGGGGGTACAAGAACTGTTGGTCGGCGGTGATGTGTTATCCGTACCGCACATTAACCGGGTGCTGGAGGCTCATCCGTCCCTACGGATTATCAATGGCTATGGCCCGACGGAAAATACAACTTTTTCTACAACTCATGCGATTGCTGGCGTGCAATCGGAAGCAGTGCCGATCGGGCGTCCGATCCACAACTCCACGGCGTATGTCGTAGACCGTTCCATGCAACTTCAGCCTGTGGGGGCATGGGGTGAACTGATCGTCGGCGGCGACGGGGTGACACGTGGCTACCGGAATCGTCCTGATTTAACAGCTGAAAAGTTCATAGATAGTCCGTTCCGCAGTGGAGAGCGTTGCTACCGTACAGGCGATTTGGTTCGCTGGAATGAGGACGGGACGCTGGAATACAAAGGACGGATCGACGCGCAAGTGAAAATCCGGGGCTACCGGATTGAATTGGGCGAGGTGGAAGCGCAGCTGTTGAAGCTGGAGGCGGTGCAAGAAGCCGTCGTCATTGCACGTGAGGATGAGCAGGGACAAAAACAGCTTTGCGCATATGTGGTCACCCTTGCGGATATTACGGCAAGTGAGCTACGAAGCGCCTTGAGCCAGGAATTGCCAGGTTACATGGTGCCGTCGTATTTTGTACAGATGGAGCAATTGCCGTTGACACCGAATGGCAAGGTGGATCGGCGGGCGTTGCCACAGCCGGAGGGAAGCGTGGATTCCGGCGAGGATTATGTAGCCGCCCGTAATGAGGTAGAGCGGACATTGGTATCGGTATGGCAATCTGTACTGGGTATCGAACAGATTGGTGTACTGGATAACTTCTTCCATTTGGGAGGCGACTCGATTAAGGCCATCCAGGTGTCTTCGAGATTGCTGCAAAATGGTTACAAGCTGGAAATGAGAGAACTGTTCCAGTATCCAACGATTGCTGAGCTGAACGGACGGGTGCAGCGGGTGACCCGCGTGTCCGATCAAGGAGAAGTCAGAGGAAACGTGGCCTTGACACCGATTCAGCACTGGTTTATTGAACAGCAGCCATCTAATCCTGAGCACTATAACCAGGCTCTGATGCTGCACCGTGAGGATCGTTTGGACGAAACGGCGCTTCATCAAACATTGCAACGCATTGTCGAGCATCATGATGCTTTGCGCATCGTATTCCGCCAAAATGCAGAGGGTGGTTATGAAGCATGGAACCGTGGCGTGCAAGAAGGAGAGCTGTATAACCTCGAAGTGGTGGATTATACCCAGGAGTCTGACTTTGCCCATTTGCTGGAGAGCAAAGCTAGCGAAATTCAAAGTAGCATCCATCTACATGAAGGACCGCTGGTGAAGCTGGGTCTGTTCCGTTGCACCGATGGAGACCATTTGTTGGTAGCGATCCACCATTTGGTGGTCGACGGCGTGTCTTGGCGTATTTTGCTGGAGGATCTGGCATCCGGCTATGAACAGGCTTTACGGGGCGAGTCTGTCCGTTTACCGAATAAGACGGATTCCTTCCGCCTTTGGGCGGATCAGCTGTCAGCTTATGCGAACAGCACCGCTTTGGAGAAGGAACGTGCGTATTGGGAGCAGGTGGAGCGAGCTGGTGCTGTTCAACAGGCATTGCCTAAGGATTACACTCGAAAATCTCAGGCCAAACCACAGCTTCGCGATGATCGGACACTGACCGTAGCGTGGACGGTCGAAGAAACGGAACAATTCTTGAAACAAGCTCATCGGGCCTACAGTACAGAAGCAAACGACCTGCTGCTCACAGCTCTGGGTACAGCCGTTCAGGAGTGGGCAGGCATCGGTCAGGTGCTTGTGAATCTGGAGGGGCATGGACGGGAAGCCATTTTGCCGGATATGGATATTACGCGCACCGTCGGTTGGTTTACCAGCCAATTTCCAGTGGTCCTGGATATGGGCGAGGACCGGAATGTGGGACAGCGTGTCAAGAACGTCAAGGAAGGGCTACGCCGTTTGCCGCATAAAGGGATTGGATACGGAAT
>NZ_JAALET010000024.1:0-25410 GCF_011800655.1 Paenibacillus sp. EKM10P
CGACCGTTAAGCCCTCCAGCGCCGATGGTACTTGGACCGCAGGGTCCTGGGAGAGTAGGACGCCGCCAAGCAAATAATAGTATGACTCTGCATAGTCGTACTCAGGTCGTCGAGAATGCCTCGACGGCTTTTTTTTGTTTTCCCATCATTCAACATAACATCCTATAAGGTATATACTGCGTATATGCAAATTTATGATAGTTACAAAAAAAGGCTGTTCCATGACTTTTAAAGGTCAAAGGAACAGCCTTTTATAATTTAATTTCGTAGACATTTTGGAGGGGAATTTCATTTCGAGCCGAATCTGTCGACTACAGCGAAACGAAGCACTGTTCCCATTGCTCGGTAATGGATGCTTTGTCAAGCTGCTCTCCAATGAGTGTGACATATCCCTGGCTCACCGGAAGTGCGGTGGGCTGCCATTCCAAGTGACTTCCTGAGAATTGCAAAAGCATTGTACCCTCATGCGGAAGCACACAATAACCTTTCGCACGAAGCAGCGAGGAACCTAGCCTAGTCAGGAAGTCTTCTAATCGTTGCTTTTCCAATGGCTGAGGAGAATATTGATGCAGTGTTAAGCTCTCCAGACGGGAAAAGGAATGGGGGAGGTCGTGATCGTGACTGTGGTTTTGACGGTGTGCAGAAATTACTTTGAATGCGGTACTTCTGGAGGCACTGCTAGGTCTTTCGTTATCTTTAGCGGGAATTGGTATAGGTGATGCTTCTGCATCGTTGGGCTGCATCTGTGCCGATGTATGTTGAAATACTTGTACAGGTTTCGGGTCAACCCATACGGAGTTCAGGACAGGTTCCAGCAGTGGTTCAAGGTCAATGCGGCTATACTCAGTAGTTTGCAACTTGGCCGTATCGTTGAGCTTGCGGATGTTCTTGACGACCTTAGCCACTTCACGGCTATTTGCGACATCCGTTTTGTTCACAACAATAAAGTCGGCGGAGCGAAGCTGTCCGTGCAGAGTCCGAACCAGCTCCTTGTCTGCAGTGAAGCGGCTGTTGTATTCATGGAACAGCTCAGCATCCACCACACTGATGCCGTGAACCAGATACAGCCGATCTGCCAGCAGTGGGGAGCGAAGTTCCTCCAGCACCTGCTCGGGGTTGGCTACTCCGGTGGTCTCCATGAAGATCACATCCGGCTCTTGGCTGAGCAGGGTGTGCAGTGCGCCAGCCAGCTCATTTCTTTTGCTGCAACAAATGCACCCCTCTAGCAGTCCTTCCACTGTTACGTCAGGCATTTCCTCTGAAATAATAGCGCTGTCTACATCATATTCGCCCATTTCGTTCATTAAAACAGCAGCACGAAGAGGAATCTGACGAGTATAGGCTAACAGCCGCAAAAGTAGTGTCGTTTTGCCGCTTCCAAGAAAACCACTGATTAATATAACAGGAACTTTGTTCATCATTTTTCCTCCTTGGCGGGTTTAGTGTGCCGTATTCAAGCGATCATAGGTTGCTACCGAGTCTGCTTGGGTATAGACATAAGGTGATTCCGGCTGCTTGACAGTCGTTATTTTATCGGATCGAATTTCAAGTACGGGTGCATTATCCTTTTGCGTTGCATGCAGAGTTCCTTCAATAGTCACCCAGGTATCCTTGTCAAAGGACGGAGGGTTCTGGGATTGGACGATAACCCCGAATGGCATGGCATCGGCAGTACAGCACATAACGAGGAACCTTCCTACTGCAAATAGACCTTTACCCGGTAGGTTGTCGTCTTTATAGACAAAGCCAGTCACCTGTACTTTTTTTCCTTGAAAAGCGTGTTTATACAGTTCGATCGCTCCTATAGTTTCGGAAAAAATCTCCGGATGGATCTGTATAATGGGTTGCTGATACAGACGTTTCGCCAGCTCGGCGAATTCTACATTGTACTCATCGGGCGGAACGAACAGCTTATCCAGCGCTTCCTGACTCCATTTTCCCTTTAGAGGGAGCGAAGTTGGTGTGAAAGATGGAGTGGATAGAAGGGAGGCTGCGGGTGTGTTCGTGGTTTGTGTGTCTGTTTTTCGTCGGATATCCGGGTTGGGATAGGTGAAGGACATACCTTTTTTGGCTGCCATATCACTGCCAAGCGCCTGATTGGGCAGCAGTGACCCGAACAGCAACGGAATGAGCAGCATTCCATATACGAGAGTTTTTTTGAACCAGCTTTGCGGTAAAGGATGTTCGCAATCGCATACATCTTCACCATCCCGGCTTCCCACGATTACGTGCCATGCCATCGCCAAAGCGATGAATATGAGTGGCACAGGACAGAGCAAAAGCAGCTTTTGCATGTGCGGAGCCAAGTAGTAATGAAGTGCACTTGTGCGATGTAATGTGATGATGTATACAGCTAATCCGATCATGAGCAAGGAGCGCATGCCATATTGGCAGCGGATGCTAAAGGTTGAATTCACGTTTGTATTTACCTCCCCAATAACCATTCAGCAGCTATAGAGCCCATCAGGACGAGTAAAATAATGAGCAAGCCTAAGATCACGACAAATTTGGTGCGAAAGGTGCTGAGCAGCATGAGTGTGCCTTTGAAATCAAGCATCGGGCCGAGTACAAGAAAGGCTGCCAGCGGACCCAGTGTAAAGGTATGCGAAAAAGCAGTAGCTACAAAGGCATCAGAGGTGGAACATAGCGATAGCACGTAGGCAAAGCCCATCATAAAGGCGTACGAGCCAGCCGTACCATTACTTAACGAAAGCATTTCATCACGTGGGATAAAGGTTTGGATGCAAGCTGTCAATAATGCGCCGATAATGAGATATTTACTCATGTCTAAAAACTCGTCGCCAGCATGTACAAAAAATCCCCACCATGTGCGGTTATGCCGATGAGTCTGATTGTTCTGCTTTTGTTGGTTAAAAGAGAGCAAAGACCGTTTGAGCGGATGCACACGCACAAAAGCATATATGATCAATCCGAGGGTCGCGGAAACGACAAAGGCCAAACCCATTCGAACGGCAGTGACCTCAGGATGGGAAGGGAAAGCCATCATCGTCGCAGCCAGTACTACGGGATTGATAATAGGTCCGCTTAAGATAAAAGTGATACCCATATAGGCAGGCATTCCCTTGAGCATTAATTGGCGAACGACAGGGATCATGCCGCACTCACAGATGGGAAACAGCATACCTAGCAAGGAGGCGAGCAGGACACCCGACACAGGATGGGAAGGCGCTATTTTACGAATCCATGTCTCCGGTACAAGCCACTGTAAAAGGGATGAAACAAGCACACCGATCAGGAGAAACGGAACAGCCTCCAGAAAAATACCCATAAATACCGTCTTTAATGACTGCAGCTGCCCTATATCTAACAAACGAAGCCACTGAGGAGATAGCGTAATAAGCACAGGGATGAGAAAGGCAAACGGAATCATAAAAGGCAGCATCTTCAACAGCGTACTGTTTTTCATTCCACATCTCCTTGGGAATAAGGGTTCTTATCTACATCCTATGCCTGTGTTGGGACAATCATGCCGCAGGATTATGCTTGAATCACCTCCTGTATTGACAATTCAAAGCGTGGTCATATATATTTATGTTTGGTAATAGTAATTATTACGATTAAAATCCGATAAATGATTGCAAGAAGAAAACTTTTACGGTACGATCCATATTAGTGCTGTAAAGACAAGGAGGATTATATGATACCGATTGTTGTTTTATCCGGATTTTTGGGCAGCGGGAAAACAACTCTTCTTCAGCATGCGCTGGCTTACTACAAGGAGCAGGGGCTCAAGCCAGCTATTCTGATGAATGAGTTGGGTGATGTTAATCTGGACGGCAGTTTGGTGAACGACCAAGCCCCCATGAAGGAAATGCTCAGTGGCTGTATATGCTGTACCATTCGCGGAGATTTGGGCGTCGAGCTCATGAATCTTGCCGAGGAATATAAGCCAGATGTGATTATTGTAGAATGTACCGGAGTGGCTAATCCAATGGAGATTGTAGATGCAGTGACAGATGCCTCCATATATTCTTCTATGGTTTTACAATCTGTTATCACGGTCGTGGATGCGCGTCAATTTCTGGATTTCTCCTTGGGTAGTGAGAGAAGCAAGTCGTTTCGTTTGATGCAGGATCAGCTGCGATGTGCTTCCAAACTGATTATTAACAAGACTGATTTATTGGCTGCGGGAGAATTGCAAAAAATACAGGCCCTTGTAAAAGAATTAAATCCTTATGCTTTGACTGTAAGCACGGAGCGGAGTGACGTAGATTTGGGTGCCTTTTTCTCCATTCAAGGAGAGAAACAGATGGATGTTTCACGGCAAAAGGAGTCCACAGTCGATATCGCGAATGAGCATCAGCATGCGGAAGCTCATTTTCACACGTATAGTCATGATGACCATACAGACCATCATCCTCATGACTATCATGAGCCCGAGCATCACGACCATGAACATGAACACGGAGAGCATTATCATTCCTACGACCATGTAGTTGTTCATACGTATTTTTTTGGACAACCTGTGTCACGCTCCGAGTTTGAACAGTTGTTCCGCAGTTTGCCTGCTGAAATTTACCGAGCCAAAGGAATCGTACGATTTTTGGAATCGGAGGGCCAGATGATGTTTCAATTTGCCTATCGTGAGCTGGAAATCATCCCGATCCGACCGCAAAAGCCAGTGAACGATGTAGCGGTGATCATGGGCGAGAATTTCTCTGCTTCTGAGATCGGGGAACGATTGAAAAAGCTTGAAGCGGCTGCAAAGCCACTGGCTAGTTCATGATTTCGAGAACAAATAGCGTTTATTCATCCAAGCCTCATTCTCGAGCTGATCTAGCAGGGAAGCCTCCATGGAGATTTACAACAATTCTGCTGCTATTAACTGCGGGACTGGTGCTGTCAGTTACACTTGCGGTCATGCTGGGTCCTGTGGCTGTCGCTCCAGGGACAGTATGGCGAATTGCGCTGTCCCATCTGCCCTGGCTGGATCAGTGGATACCCGTGACATGGACCAAACCGGAGCAATATATCGTCTGGGAAATTCGCTTTCCGCGTGTGCTGCTAGGTGTTGTCGTGGGAGCAGGACTTGCTGTTACCGGAGCGGCTATACAGGCATTAATTCGCAATTCGTTAGCGGACCCCTATATTCTAGGAGTCTCGTCGGGTGCTTCAGTGACAGCGACGTTAGTTATTGTGTTTGGAGCTTTTGGATTTTTGGGACGACTTACACTGCCCATATCTGCTTTTATAGGCTCTCTAGCTGCGATGCTTATGGTGTTTGCGTTGGCTCGTGTGGCCGGACGGATATCGACGACCCGCTTGCTGTTGGCAGGGGTGGCGGTATCTATGATGCTGTCGGCTGTGACTAGCTTTATCGTTACGATGGCCCCGAATGAAAAAGGCATCCGTGACGCGATGTATTGGATGATGGGAAGTCTGGCAGGCGCTCAATGGGATACGCTTTTCATTCCAAGCCTTATTATAGCCGTGGGAACGGCTGTCCTTATGACCCGATGCCGTTCATTGAATGCTTTGCTGACAGGAGAAGAAGCCGCCGTAACGCTCGGTGTGAACGTGCAGGCGTTCCGTATATTATTGGTTGTTGTCGCTTCCCTTTTAACCGGGGCAGTCGTATCAGTGAGTGGCTCGATTGGTTTTGTCGGGCTTATGATTCCACACATCGTTAGGCTAATAGTGGGATCGGATCATCGGCGTGTCCTGCCTGTCAGCCTGCTTTCGGGAGCTATCTTTGTCGTGTGGGCAGACGTATGTGCCCGGCTCGTGCTAGCTCCACAGGAGCTGCCGATTGGTATTGTAACGGCTGTGTGTGGCGGACCCTTTTTTGTGTGGCTGCTGCGGCGCAGTTCCTACTCGTTTGGAGGCGAAAAATGAATATAGAAGTCGAAGGCGTGACCTTCAGTATTCACGATAAACGATTGATCGACGGTATCAGTCTCCAGGTAAAAACGGGAGAGCTGGTCGGGCTGATCGGTCCAAATGGCAGTGGCAAATCGACGTTGCTTAAGAATATGTATCGTGTGCTAAGACCTGATAGTGGTTTGGTGACGCTGGATGGCCGGGATTTACTACGGATGAAGTACAAAGAGACAGCACGACAAATGGCAGTGGTAAGTCAGGATGCGCCCCAAACGTTTGATTTTTCAGTACGGGACATCGTCCTGATGGGCCGCCATCCTCATAAGAAACTGCTGGAAGCAGATACTGTCTTCGATCATGAGCTGGTTGAGCAGGCGCTGGAGCGGGTAGGCATGAATGCTCAAGCGGATCAGGGGTTTGGCACCCTGTCGGGCGGTGAAAAGCAACGGGTATTGATCGCCAGGGCTTTGGCCGGACAAGCGAAATTTCTCATTTTGGACGAGCCGACGAATCATCTCGATATCCGGTATCAGCTGCAAATTCTCGATTTGGTCAAAACACTTCAGATCACTGCTTTAGCTGCACTGCATGATTTAAATTTGGCGGCATGTTATTGTGACCGATTGTATGTATTAAAAGAAGGCAAGGTGGTAGCCTCCGGCATAACAGAGAATGTGCTTCAGCCTGACCTGCTACGCAGTGTATTCGGGGTGGAAACAGAAATTCGCATTCATCCGAAAACCGGGAAACCGAGTATTACCTTTTTACCGGATTCTCTTAGAGGTGGAGACCATCTATGACACTAACAGGCAGAATGGTGATTCGATAAGGTAAGATAAAACTGTGAATGAAAGAGGAGACGTTACATATGAATAAATGTAGCAAACCCGCATTACCGCTGGTTATGCTAGCTTTGGCGATGCTGTTATTATCGGCCTGCGCAGCAGGAAACACGGCTCAAACCACAAATTCATCTGCAAACGGGCAGCAATCTGATGCATCGCAATCAACAACCCAAGAGAAGGCAGTAGAGATTGAGAACATGGGTGTAAAAATGGTATTTCCCGAAGCGCCCAAACGTGCGGTTACATTGAACCAGCATGCGACAGAAGTTATGCTGGCCCTTGGACTGGAATCTTCCATGGTAGGAACCGCCTATTTGGATGATCAGATTTTACCGAAATATAAGACTCAATATGATAAAATCCCGGTTCTAGCCAAACAATATCCGTCCAAAGAGGTGTTTATGGCAGCTGCACCGGATTTTGCCTATGCGGGCTGGAAGAGTGCCTTTAATGATAAAAATCTGGGTTCCCGTGAGGAGCTTGCCCAACAGGGCGTGCAAACCTATGTACAGGAATCCTCCAATAAGCCGGGTCCTATATTAGAAGATGTATATCGGGATATACTAAATATTGGACGTATTTTCCGGGTTGAGGAGCGTGCAGAAAAACTGGTAAATGACATTCGTGCACAAGTGCAGTCCATTCAGACTCAAATTGGCACGGTTGAACGGGCACCCAAGGTTTTTGTTTATGACAGCGGCGAAGACAAGCCATTTACGGCTGCCAACAATTATCTGACGTCTTTGATTAAAAGTGTGAAGGCGAAAAATATTTTTGATGATATCGATAAAAGTTTTACGGAAGTAAGCTGGGAAGAGGTCGTGAACCGCAACCCTGATGTTATTATTATTCTCGACTACGGAGATACTTCACTGGCGGATAAAGAAAAGCTTCTGTTGAGCAAGCCCGCGCTGGCTGGTGTTGAAGCGATCAAAAACAAACGATTTGTGGTGCTGCCTCTATCCGCAGCGGCTGAAGGTGTGCGAGCACCGATTGCACTGAAAACCTTGGCAGCAGGCTTGTACCCGGGCAAAGTGAAATAAACAAACAAAAGAGTTGCCAAAACATTGACGAACCTTGCCTAAACTGTTAAACTTGCTAATGCGTAAAGGTTACGTTTATCAAGCGCTTATTTTTTTATTACCAAATCGTAATAATTACGGTAGATGGTTTAATGATCATAAACGACCTGGAGAATCTGCGCTATGATGACCGCTCAGATGGCTCCAGGCTTTTTAAAGGAAAAGGAGATTTGCGTCATGTTATTGGCCTCATTGGAACAGGTCACATTTGGCTACGGAGATGTTCCTAACTTGGTAGATGCCAATGTTGAAATTTTTTCCGGAGAATTTGTGGCGATCACTGGACCCAACGGTGCTTCCAAATCGACGATGCTCAAGTTGCTGCTCGGTTTACTTCAGCCTTGGAAGGGCAAAGTGTTTATGTCCGACCGTACAGGTGAAGGTAAAAAGCTCGTTGTCGGATTTGTATCACAACAAATTGCTGCCTTCAATGGAGGATTTCCAAGTACCATCCTGGAATTTGTCCGTTCGGGTAGATATACTCATGGCTCTTGGCTGCGCCGGATGCGGGCTGAGGATCATGATCTGACAGAGCAGGCGCTTCGTCAAGTAGGGATGTGGGATTTACGGCACCGCAAAATCGGCGAATTGTCTGGTGGACAGAAGCAGCGTATTTGTGTGGCAAGGGCACTTGCTCAGGAATCGGATTTGCTCATTTTGGATGAGCCCACGACCGGAATGGATCAGGAAAGCCGACATCACTTCTACGATCTGATGAATCAGCAGGTTAAGGAATATGGAAGAACTGTAGTCATGGTTACCCATGGACTATCGGAAGTACAACATTATCTGGATCGTATTATTGAGCTTGAAAGGAAGGAAGATGGCGGATGGAAATGCTGCACTACGACTTCATGCAGCGGGCATTTTGTGCCGGTGGGGTAATTGCACTGCTGGCCTCGGTGCTTGGAGTATACCTGATGCTACGGCGTCAGGCTCTCATGGCGGACATGCTATCGCATGTATCGCTGGCAGGGGTGGCAGCAGGTGCCTATTTAGGGATTAACCCGACGATAACTGGATTTATTGTTGCGGTGATCGGTGCGATTATTGTTGAATACGTCCGCAGATCTTATAAAACGTATAGTGAGATTTCTGTGGCTATTATTATGGTAGGTGGCCTCTCAACGGCTGTTATTTTAATGAATCTGAATCAGAGCATTAACAAAGGCTTTTCCGCTTATTTGTTTGGTTCGGTAGTAGCCGTCAATCAGACCGAGCTGATGTTGATGATCGTTGTGGCTGTCATCGGAGGTATTTTCTTTTTCGTGTTCCGACGGCCTTTGTACCAGATTACCTTTGATGAAGAAACGGCAAAGACCAATGGTCTTCCTGTCAAGTCTATCTCGTTTGCGTTTAGTATTTTGACTGGGATGATTGTAGCCGCAGCCATGCCGATTGTCGGTGTACTGCTTGTCTCCTCACTAATCGTGTTGCCTGCTGCGCTGGCGATTCGAATTGCACCGAGCTTCGCGGCAGCTATCTGGATATCCATGATCACCGCATTAATCGGCGTATTTATGGGATTAACAGCATCATATGAACTTAGTACACCCCCAGGGGGGACGATTGCTATGGTGCTGTTATTATTCCTGATCGTAGGAGCTAGTATTCAAAAGCTGGTCCGTAAACTTGGCAAGCAACAGGCTTCTCGACGTAAGAATGCGGCAGGTCAGTGAGTTTATAAAAAACTAACACATAAGGAGTTATGAATATGAATACATGGTTCAAAAAATCATTTGTATTGTCTGCGGGGCTAGCACTTATTTTGGCCGGTTGTGGAGCTAAAACTGATCATGCAGCCACGAATACATCCCAAACCGAATCTAATCCAGCACAAACAGCGGACAGTGGTAAAAAGCTGAATGTAGTCACCACTTTTTATCCGATGTATGAATTCACCAAGCAAGTTGCCGGAGACCATGCTAACGTAACCGCGTTGATTCCTGCCGGTGCTGAGCCGCATGATTGGGAGCCAAGCGCCAAGGATATGGCACAGGTTAAGGATGCTGACGTATTTGTATATAACGGGATCGTCGAAGGTTGGGCAGAACAGGCTTTGAGCAGCGCATCGAATGATAAGCGTGTAGTAGTTGAAGCAAGCAAAGGGTTGAACCTGATGGAAGGATCTGCCGAGGAGGAAGAAGGAGAAGAAGCACACGCAGAGGAAGGCCATGATCACGATCATGTGCTGGACCCTCATGTATGGCTTGATCCAGTCTTAGCTCAGAAAGAAGTAGAAGCTATAGAAGCAGGGCTTGTAAAAGCCGATCCTACAAACAAAGCGGACTATGAGAAAAACGCTGATGCTTATATTGCTAAGCTGAAAGAGCTGGATACTGAATTCAAAACGGGTCTGAAAAATGTAAAACGTAAAGACTTTATTACGCAGCATGCTGCTTTTAGCTATTTGGCTAAGCAATATGGTCTGACCCAAGTGCCAATTGCCGGATTATCTCCAGAGCAGGAGCCTACGCCGGACAAGTTGGCAGGTATTATCAAGTTTGCTAAAGATAATAATGTGAAGACAATTTTCTTTGAAACGTTGGTTGATCCGAAGGTTGCTGAGACCGTAGCTACAGAAATTGGTTCGAAAACGGATGTACTGAATCCGCTTGAAGGACTGACGGATGAAGACAAACAAAAGAATCTGGATTACCTTGGTGTGATGAAAAACAATCTGGAGGCTTTGAAAAAAGCTCTGAATGAATAAGCAAACTTTAAACGAATAGTTTAAAAAAAGATGTCGGCATGATACCGATGTCTTTTTTTATATCTGTTTAAGGAGTTGGCCCAATGATTCTTCTCACTTTTGAATTCGCCTGCATAGTGCTAAGGGTTCACTGAATACCTAGTACTTTGTAATCTTTATACTACAGGAATGATTTACGTCATTGCGAAACGTTTTTATTGAAATTAATGCTGTAGTAGCTAGTTTCAAATTCCTTTTATAATTCAATGGTAGCGTTTTTCTTTTTACAGATTCTTTCTATTAATATAACTAGTTTTTTCACCGATATTGAAGTTTGGGCGTGCATATCATATGACAACGGATTGGAGAGGTTAACTTGGCAACAGTTATAATAGTGGATGATTCTTTATTTATGCGTTCTGTGCTTAAGGATATTCTGTTGGATTTAGGTCACTCTGTTATTGCAGAAGCGGAAAATGGATATGATGCAGTTTTGAAATATGCACACTTTCGACCAGATTTAATTACCATGGATATTAATATGCCTAAAATGGATGGGCTTGAGGCTGTTAAAAAGATTGTAGAGCTTGATCCTAAAGCCAACATCTTAATGTGTTCCGCTTTGGGTCAGCAGGAAGCAATTATACAAGCATTTAAGGCAGGGGCAAAAGATTTTATTGTGAAGCCATTTGAGATGGAAAGGGTCGTGAATGCCGTCACAAAAATGCTGGATAATTAATGAATCAAGCTTTTAATACATAATATTGAACATATTGAAGCGGGAGTTTCATGCTTATTTTTCACGAATATGGAGATGAATAGGATGAGCAATCGAGTATTGTCTCAAAAAGTATTTATAGATGAACTGATCGCTACGATCAAGAGTGGGGGGCTTGTTCCTGTAAATTATGAACACCTCATCAGTGAACAAAGGGGAAAAATGGATGCTCTAAACAATGAACTCACCGTTCGTATAGAGGCATTAGAGACAGATTTAATCTCTGCTTCGACATTTTCCATTCCGTTTGCCAATGGTGAAATTATGTTTCTTGCTCGTTATATTGTACTCATTGGGGATTATACCGAGGGTTACTTTGTATTTTATCGAGCAGAAGACTGCGAAAGTCCAGAAGAATATCAATTTTTAACAAGCTCTTATCAACTTCCACATGTATTGCTCGAATTATCTCACACTTTAAAGGAGCATGGTACTAATGAGCCACTTAATATTTTGACTTATTGGAATGGCCCTGTGTATCCGCTGAAAGATTTGAATAAAGAGGATATTAAGCTGTCCACCTATGAGTTTTAAATCCCTTGAGAGAGGCAACTCCCTCAGGGGATTTTTTTACATTGATAATCAAACGCATGTTCGCATATAATACAAACAAACGTTCTGATGAGGAGTGAAGGATGATGCTGGAGAAATATGTGGGACAGATCGTGGAAATCGTGTATATGGACCGAAAGGGCAAACTGTCTCATCGGCAGATAGAGGTGCATCGTGTGCAGAATGGTTTGATCCGGGCCACCTGTTTGCAAACTGGTCAGCCACGTGTTTTTCGATTAGATCATGTATTGGCATGGCATCCGGTAACCAGAACAGCATAGGAGGGGCTTACGATGGGGAAAAAGCTTGAAGGAAATGGCATATGGGAAAGCTCGCGTATGATTTTGCCTGAGCATCGGGAGGCATATGTAAGACTGATGAAGGAGCAGGGAAGACGCGGCAAGCCGACACTGGACGATCAGGAGATACAGCAGATTGAACAGGCCATTATCGTATCCTATAACGAACGGAAGCCTATTACACTAAGAGTGTTTAATCCGTTTGATGATGAGGAGCTGCGCGGACTGGTTACAGTGATTAACACAAGTCGGCGAGAAGTGAAGCTATCTCGTGGGGAAGAGGATTTTAGCTGGATTAAGTTGGAGGAAATTATCGAGGCGGATATCTAAAAATGGTCGGACTCAGAGTTTTTTTACATGGGTTCTATCGTTTTTTATAATTAAGATTGTAGCTCAGTGAATCCAGATTTACAATAAAACTGTAACTACAAAGGGGGAGTCAATTTGAAAATAAGTAAACATAATGCTGAACATTATATATGGGGAGATCAATGTGATGGTTGGCGCTTGGTGAAAAATGATGATTTGAGCATTATTCATGAGCGCATGCCGGGAAATACACATGAAGTCAGACATTATCATCATCATGCGCGCCAATTTTTCTTTATTTTATCAGGTGCAGCGGTACTTGAAGTGGATGGTGAACGCATTCAATTAGGATCTCAGGAAGGGTGTGAGGTTCCTCCTATGGTGCCTCATCAAATGTTTAATGAAACGAGTGAGGATGTTGAATTTTTGGTTATCTCTCAGCCTGCGAGCAGAGGCGACCGGGTGCTGACCGAAAACTAATATTAGGAGACAGCAGATTCCAAACGTATATAGGTCAAATAATGTTAGAGTATAAAAAACCAGGCTAGCACATGTAAATCAAGTGCCCGACTGGTTTTTTTCTTTAATAGATGCCCGTTGCATCTGCAGGGAGAGCTTTTACGTGATAGAGATAGTTTGTTACACGTTGATCGTCCTCAATCGGGTATCTATAACCATAATGGTTCGCCACCTTCTGGGCAACTTCTCTAAATAAATTACCCATGATAAAAAGAGACTGCCACATATGTTCATAATCTGCATCCGCAAACGTTTGGATGTAGGCCGTCCAATGTTCAGGCTCAAGGTGCTTCTCGAAATATTTTCCCTGCTTACCTGGATCTGCCGTGAAGTTAGTTTGTATACCCATATGCCATTCCAGCATGAAGTGAAGCGCATCTCTTACAGGTCGATCCAACATGAATTTGGCATAGGGAAGCTCATGTCGCCATAATCCTTTAGCCACATAAGTACTGACCCACCGGAATTCGTTGCAGGAATCCGCATAGGTTTGGGCGGTTGGAGGGACCGTCTTATAATCCTGAAGACTTGGCGGTGGGAAAGGCTCCACCAGGCCGTCTTTATCCAGCAGCAGTACACTTAAGCTGTCTCGGGGCCAATTGGCGATGTTAGTCACAGGGCAGAGGGTAAGATCAATGCGATTGCCATCCGTAAATAACATGAGAAAAGCAAAGCGATCACGGAACGTCACAGTAGGCTCCACATGCTCATCGGGTGTCTGCATAATGATCAATTCTCCAAAGCGGCGAATCCAGTGACGTTCCTGAATAAAGCTGTCCATGGAAGATACGAGAAAGACGATGTCATAATCCTGAAAAATATCTCGTGGAGCATGTGGATTGGCGCGTGAACCATTCATAATCACGGCACGTACCCGTTCATCTTCTTGAGCAAATTGGAGAATGGTATGCAGCATCTCTTGTTCACTTCTCACTATAGTTGTCTCCACAAGCGGTATCGAAAGGAAAAAAACGTAGATAAGACAGCAGTAGAAATAAAGCCCACCAGTTCAAGGATCATCAAGAAAAACGACCTCCTGTAAGTTGTTTTATCTGGCAAAAGTATCCTATCCTTACAATAGCTTATCCACGGAAGCCATTCAACTGAATAAACAGCGGGCAAATTGCTCGTATTCTTGCTGAGCTGGTTGAATAGAAGAATAAAATGCAATTGTTCAGAATTTGTTCAGTGACGAAATTGTATAATATCAAGCAGCAATCATAGATTTATTTCAACAGGAGGAAAGGTATGCATTTTTGCAAGTCTACTAAACGATTCACATGTGCATTAACAGCAGTATCACTAATCTTTTCATCGGCAATTTTAGTGGCGGATGCTGGTGCGGCACCAACCGAACAGCCCAAATTAATCCAAGATGGAACATGGAGCAAGTCTGCCGACGTTTGGATGGATGCACCAGAAAACTATGTTGGCAGATCTTCGGATGCAGTGTTAGGATATTACAGATCAGCGATTCAGTTTAAAATGCCCGAGCTGACTGGGAAGGTTGTAACGAAGGCAACCTTGCGTATTCATATCTCTTCTATCAGCTACAGCTCTAACCAGAATCCTTTTTTGATCGTGTATGGATCGACTGCTGATGTTTGGAGCAGCGGAGCTTTTCCGCTAAACCCGCTGGATCAGCCTTCGGATACGAAAACAGGCTCAGACCTTCAAGTAGGATGGGTTGATTTTGATGTTACCCATTTTGTACAACAACAGACGGATGGTATGGTCTCATTTGCATTGCTTGCCAACGAAGCAGGGAACCCTGGAGACTATTCGGAAATTACATATTCAGCCGATGACAACGGCGTAGATATTCCCCAGTTGATATTGGAAACATCAGCCTCGGCTGTTTCGTCTAAAATGCCTGAGGTAGCCGCTGTGACTACTGAGGAAGATATCCCAACATCTAATATAACCATTACACCAAACCCGCAAGATTCAACGGTAGTGACACATTATCAAATTACGAACATTGTCGGAGGCAGGCTGTATCATAGCGATGGTATCACCGAGATTTCCAACGGAACGTTTATCACAGCAGCAGAAGCTAGGGATGGCGTGAGGTTTGTGCCTATGGCAAACGCCAACAACGCAGCGGGAGATACCTTCTCTTTTGATGTGCAGGCGGCTCAGAGTGCAACGGGTAATGGACTGAGCGATGCCACTAAGGCTGTTGTCCATGTTACGGAAGTAAACGATCCCCCGGCAGCGCAAGACGAAACGCTATCCTCCATTACAGAAGACTCAGGAGAGCGGACAATTCCTTTTGCAGAACTGCTTGCGCATGCGTCTGCCGGTCCGAATGAGAATGGTCAACACCTAACGGTATCCTCAGTCAGCAGCATCGCAGGAGGGGCTGTACGTTTAGATGGAACAAATGTAATTTTTACACCTCAGCCGAATTTTAATGGAACCGCTAGCTTCTCTTTTACCGTCACCGATGATGGAACATCGAACGGCGTCTCAGTCCCGCAGTCGGTGGCCAAGCAAGCCTCTTTTACAGTAAATTCCGTCGCTGATGTCCCTAACGTGACTGATGCTTTGACAGAGGAAGACAAGCAAAGCTTTGACGGTTTGATCATTACTCGTAATCAAGTGGATGGATCTGATGTGTCGTACTTTAGAATCTCCAACATTATTGGTGGAACCCTCTATAAAAATGATGGGGTAATGGAAATCCGAGATGGTCAATTTATTTCTGTAGCGGATGGCGAAGCAGGGCTTAAATTTACGCCAAATCTTTATGCTAACTCTCCGTCAGGTGATCATTTCAGTTTCGACGTACAATCATCACTAGATATGAGCGGAACAGGGATCAGCGAGCCGAACCAAGCCAAAATCACTGTGAGTGAGGTAAACAACAGTCCGATAGCTGTGAATGATACACTACCATCGTTATCGGCAAATGCAGGGGCACAATCTATCGCTATTGATGAACTCTTAGCAAACGACACGGCAGGCCCTGTCAACGAGAGCTTACAACATCTGAGCATCGCATCGGTAGAAAATGCACAAGGTGGGACGGTAGTTCTAGATGGAGCGGTTGTACTATTCACTCCGAATTCAGGCTACCAGGGCCCGGCAAGTTTTGATTATAATGTGATTGATGACGGTACAACGAACGGAGCATTAGATGCGAAGAGTTCAACAGCTACCGTTGCATTCACTATCAACCCAGCACCGACACCAGATCCGGTACCAACACCAGATCCGACGCCAACGCCAGATCCGATACCAACACCAGATCCGGTACCAACGCCAGATCCAGTACCAACACCAGATCCAGTACCAACAGATGATAGTCACACGGAATTGCGTGTTTCTATCAATAATGGTCAAATGCTGGTAGGGGGTACAGAACGGGCTATAGCAAAAGTTGTAAAATCGGACTCTTCAGAGATTGATGTCAGTGAAGAAGCAACTTGGACTTCCAGCAATGCGAATGTCGCTACGGTTACTCAGGGAGAGATTAGAGCACTTTCAGAAGGGAACACGGTAATTTCCGCCACATACAGCGGATATAGCTTTAATGTTCCAGTTATCGTAACAGCTGTTGCTGCTCCCGCACCCAATAATGCTGGCAGTGATTCCAGTAGTTCCAGTGGCGGCGGGTCTGGGCATCGAAACAGGGACCGTTCTAGCGATGATTCCAGCAGCAATACGGCAACATCAGCTGTATCATCTCCATCGGTGACTGTATCTAAAGAACCAGTAACTGTACCTGTATCTGTATCTGAAGAATTGGTGACTGAGCCAACTGCTCCTGTGCAAGACATATTCAACAGTAACGTAGTGGTTGCAGACAACAAAGTACTGCAGAATATAAAGTCCAAAGCAGAATCTGCTTTAAATTTTTCTACTAGTGTTAAACCGTCAGACCTACAAGGACATTGGGCAGAAAAGACGGTCGACACGTTTTCTAAGCTGGGTATCGTAAATGGATATAAGGATGGCAGTTTCAGACCTGATGGTGAAATTACCCGTGCGGAGTTTTCTGCTATCATTTCTAGAATCTTCGATATTAGTGGTGGAAATCAGCCTGTGGCTTTGAACGATATTGGGGATCACTGGGCGCAGGATGCCATAACAAAATTGACCGCAGCTGGAGTATTAAACGGTTATGAGGATGGTACTTTTAAACCGGATCAAACAATTGTCCGTCAAGAAATGGCTGTCATTTTGGCGCGGATCTTGGATTTAGACCGATTGAAAAAGGACACCTTGAATGAAAAAAGCTTCACCGACTTATCCGCTTCTTTTGCGGCTGATACGATTAAACAATTAGCACAAGCCGGTGTGCTTTCGGGTATAAGTACGAGTCAGTTTGGACCTAAGTATCATGCGTCACGTGCTGAAGCCTTGACTGCGATTTATAATGCACTTAGTTTGAACAGCGAAATTAAAACCGTATTGGAAAGTTTGGAGCAGTAATCTAGAATGATACAGAGGCGAGCCTGTTTGGCTCGTCTTTTTGCTTGATACCTACCGCAAGCATATGCGGGCTCATGCCGATGACAGAATCCTGCTCTTCAACCTGCTGTGCTATATCCAGCAAACGTCTGCGATGAGAAGGAATGGCCCATTTCTCTTCAAATCCGGGTGCAATCCAGACGGGGCCTTCGACACCCAGTACACGAGGCTCCTGCAATCCAGCCGCCTGCCAGTCTGCACGCAAGGCATCCGGTGTATGAAAGTAGGAGCGTGTGATAAAAGAGGGATAAGCCGCCGGTCGTACATGCTGACCATCTGTTAACTCCTGTCTGACCATATCCATGAACGCATCTTCCTCCACAATGGTATTGCACTCGCCGTACACCGATAGCCCCCACAGTAGCGAGCCAAACCTGGAAATAGCCGAAGTAATCAGCGTTCCCCCTTCTTTAAGACACGCGCTGCTTCTTGCAGTGCTTTTACTCTTTCCTTCTGTTCTGTTAAATGATATAAAGGTCCCATCAATAGCACGATGTCCGCGCTTTCATCTTTACGATCAAGATTTCTGGCATCTGCGATTTCCAGCTTGCTGATGATGGGTTTATTCAGTTGCTGCTGACGAGCGAATTCAATGGCTTGCGAAGAGAGATCGAATAGATGAACTTCATATCCCAGTTCTGCCAGCCACGAAGAGTAGACCCCTACACCGCCGCCGATATCATAAATAACATGAGTGGACTTGCTGAGATAACGTGAAATGATTTCTTTTGATCTTTCCAGCTCTATTTTTCCGATGCCTCGCTCTAATCTGCCTATTTCTGCACCGCCATCATAATAAGCCAGAATTTCATGCGTATCTTTTTCGAACATAGTGGATCTCACCTCATGTAATTGGAATAATATAACATTAACACTTGCGTCATAAACAAGTCTACCGTTTTTGGCCAAGGAAACCATCCATCGAAAGCATTGAGAAAGAAAAGAGCTGTTCCCCAGTAGCTAAAACTACTTTTGGGAACAGCCCGTATTTAAATGATGTTTGTTTCCAGCATGTTTTCGAGATCTTCTTTGGTAAGGTGGTAATGTGTGTTACAAAAATGGCAATGGGCTTCAGCTTGTCCATCGGTACGAATCATGTCTTCTATTTCCTGATTCCCTAAGCTGATAATGGCATTGGTAACTCGTTCTTCTGAGCAGGGACAATGAAATTGTACAGGCATGGTTTCCAGTATGTTCATGTTGCCTTCTCCCAAAATCTGGACCAGAATCTGCTCTGGCGTAAGACCTTCCATGACCATTGCGGAGATGCTCGGAATACTCTCAATCCGTCTCTCGATAAAACTGATAACCTCTTCCGGTGTACCCGGCATCAGCTGAATAATAAAACCTCCAGCCGCCTGAATGGAGTTATCCGGGTTAACAATAACCCCTGCTCCCACAGAAGAAGGAATTTGTTCGGATTGAACGAGATAAGAGGTGAAATCCTCGCCCAGTTCACCCGATATGAGAGGGACTTGTCCAACAAATGGTTGTTTTAGGCCGATATCTTTGGATACAATCAGCGCTCCATCTGTTCCTACGGCTCTGGCGACATCTAATTTCCCGATCTGATTAAGCTCAAAATGGGTTTGCGGATTTTTTACATAACCTCTAACTTCTCCTTTGGCGTTGGTATCGACAAGAATAGTGCCGATGGGCCCTCCACCGTTAATCCGAATCGTCAGTTTATCCTCATGTTTAAGCATAGCTCCCAGCATCACACCCACCGTCATGGAACGTCCCAATGCAGCCGATGCTGTTGGCCAGGTATAATGACGCTGCTGGGCTTCACTTACCGTTTCCGTTGTTCTCACAGCATAAGCCCGCACCTGGTTATTATAGGCAAGAGCTTTTACTAAATAATCATTCATGTTCATATCCCTTTCTGTTTTTGAAGTTCTTTACAAGACCATTTTTTCTTGAATCCAGTTCTTCAAAGAAGTAATTTTCGCATCATATCCTTCTTTAAAAAAGTCAGCAGAGAGTGACGCGATGGTTTCTCTTTTCAGAACGGCTTTCCAGGAGGCTTCCGCTTCTTCCATCAAATTTGCCAGTAAACAGCACTGATCGTCTTTCTTTAATTCAAGCATATCGTTGTATATACCGCTGGAAGAATAGAGGGTTTGCTGTCCCTCAATCGCCAGATAAATATCAAATACTCGTATATCCTCAGGTTTTTTCTTTAATTTGAATCCGCCCTTGACACCAGGTACAGAAGTAATCAAATCAGAGCTAACCAATTTTCGTAACAGCTTATGAAAATAAGTAGGTGAAGCGCCTAACTGCTGGCTAATGGCCTCTCCAGGTAAAACGGCTTTGTCCGGTAGCATCGTGAGCAGAAGGAGAGCGTAGACAGATTGTTCGACACCTGTTTTCATATGCACTAGCAATCACCTCAATTTGTTATAACCAGGCTAACATGGATAATCATTATCCACATAAGAGCATGATAGACGAGCTAATCATAAAAGTAAACTATTTTTTGAAAAATACTAAAAATTAAAATTATTTGCAATTCATAAGACGACGCATTATTATAGTTGATGCATCAATTGATAGGTCAAAGAATTAAGGCGTTGAAAGAAATACGTAAAATAATGGTTTGACAGGAGGTTTATATAAAATGACTACGCGGGATGTTGCACTATCTATATTAGATCTTGCACCTGTCATTGAAGGCGGTACTCCTGCCGATTCTTTTCGTGATACGGTGGATCTTGCCCAGCATGCTGAGCAATGGGGGTACCGACGCTATTGGCTAACGGAGCATCATAATATGCAGGCGGTTGCCAGCGCTGCTACTTCTGTGATCATCGGACATGTGGCTGCACATACCCACAAGATTCGGGTCGGTTCAGGTGGTATTATGCTGGCTAACCATGCTCCACTCATGATTGCGGAGCAGTTTGGAACCTTAGAGTCGCTCTATCCGGGGCGAATTGATCTGGGACTTGGCAGGGCTCCTGGCACGGATCAACCCGCAATGAGAGCATTGCGGCGAGGGCTGCACAGTACGGGGGAAGATTTCCCCGAGCAACTGAATGAGCTGCGCTCTTACCTGAATCCAGCGTTAAACGGAGCCGTGCCGGGGGTGAGAGCGATTCCAGGAGAAGGGATGGATATACCTATCTGGTTGTTGGGCTCAAGCGGATTCAGTGCTCAGCTGGCAGGTCAGCTTGGGCTGCCGTTTGCGTTCGCTAGCCACTTTGCCCCGGCTCATTTGCTACAGGCGCTGGAATTGTATCACCGTAATTTCCGGCCGTCCAAGGCACTGGATCAACCGTATGTGATGGTTGGTGTGAATGTGGTTGCTGCAGATTCTGATGAAGAAGCACAACGGCTTTTTACTTCACAAGAACAACAATTTTTAAATGTGCTGCGCGGACATAGCGGAGGACTAAAACCACCAGTCGATGACATGGATAAGCTTTGGAGTGAGCAGGAGAAGGAGATGGTTCGTGGTAATATGCTGGGGTATTCAGCAATCGGTAGTCCTGACACAGTCAAGCAAAGGCTGGATTTTATAATCAACCAGACGAGAGCCAATGAGTTGATTACCACCGCTCAGGTATATGATCATCAGGCACGTTTGCGTTCGTACGAGTTGCTAGCTCAAGTGATGCGCATGGATGGGTAAATAATTGAGTTAAACAAACGAGGCTGTGCCAGAGAGGTTCTTATAACCGATTCTGACACGGCCTTATTATATTTTTAAAAGCTTATACTTAAGAATAAACTAGGTTTGGTGCATTTGCACGTGTACAGTAGCTGTTGATCAAATAACTATCGTAAGTGACAAGGCTTTATTATGATAATCGTATAATTTCCAGAACGTGTCCACAAAGCTTTGACTATATATGGTTGTTGTCAGGTCGGTTTCCGGTTGCTCGGACAGCAAGCATTGCGGTCGTATCGTTCACCAACCAGCAGGTTAAGGAACGGAGGCTTGTCAGGATCAACCTGATTACGCATCGAGTGACCCGCTATAACCTGTAAATAAGTATGGCTTGAGAAGAGAGAGAGCTTGTTCATCCAACTGCACATGCCAGTCGATAAAAGACCATTATTCTTCGGTATAATTTACATTTTGCAATCCATTGAGCAGGATCTCTTCGACTAGAACCCTACAGGTATAAATTGCATATAATATCAAGCAAGTTGATCCATAAGCTTTGAGTTTGAAGGGGAAGAACACGCGATAATTCATGTAATGCTTTATGCTGAGAATGAAGAACAGAGCTCCCGTTTTTTTAAGAACTATGATAATAATGGTGGATCAATACTATATTTTCAATAATCATCCAACTGATGACTCTTTATCCATATTAAAGGGGAATATTGAAGTTAATAAGACAGATTTGAAGTAAATGGTAATATTATCCCTAATGGAAATGAAATAATTCTTGATTCTTTTACGGATAGCCACCCCTCATATTAAGTAAGAATTCCCTATTAGGAGGGTCTGATACCGGAAGTTCAATCGCTCCCAGTCTACAAACTCACTGTTCATGCCAGAGGATTACCTGCTTGTGAATCGGCGGCGAATTACATATTTAATAAAATCTTCATAATTGTAGGGATTATTCGCTATGCTGTATTGGAAACTCGACCATTGAAGCCACAGATATACGGGAAGCGCCTGTGAAGTGCAGCTTTAGGGAGCAGTGACTTCAAGAAAGGGGGAAGATATGGATCTCTTTGATTCTCAGATTCAATCTTATACTAACCGGCGTCTTGCTGTGATTGATACAAAGTTTCCATGGAAACTGAGTGGTTTTCGATATTGGGAGAACTTGAATATATTCCAGCAAAGGCCTGATACATTATTCTTTGCAACCGAACCTAATGATGATTATTTTCCGTGTAAAGTTTTTCCTTTTTCTGATTTTATGAAAGTTGCGGTGTCTGAGGGGGTTACAGATGTATATTGTGTTTTTTTAAATTTAACACTTAGTTTGCTTGGACATTGCTTTCTTCCGGATGGAAGTTATTTGCCAGGAGCAAATCCTAATCTTAATATCAAGCCATTCTTAGATGAGCGAAATATCCATCTTCATGCTACCTTATACCCAGGTGGCGGATTGGATCCATGGACCAAAAAAGAGTTTCTTTCTATTGCAGGACAACATTGCTCGACTGTATTCACAAACATTAATGAAGTCATGGAAGCGATTGTTGGAAGTATTTATTATCCCGTTGTGATTAATACCGACTTATATATATTTAAACATAAGAAAGTTGAAAAGCCGATACAGTTGACATTTTGTGCTTTTAATGCTATTAGAAAAGGTTTCCCCATTATGGCAGATGCATTTAATCGACTTACGGATGATTTTCATCTTAATCTAATTGGTGATTGGGAAGACCGATTACATTTATTGGAAAATAAAAATTATACATTCTATGGTCTACTTTCCCCTGAAGAATTAAAGCCAGTGTATGAACGAACTCATATATTTCTAAATTGCAGTGTTCCGGATGGATTTGCATTAGATGGTTTTCCAACCACGGCTGCCGTTGATGCACTATCGACAGGATGTATACTTGTTACGACAAACCCCCGAAATGATAGATTTATTCTTGAGGAAGGTAAGGACTATTTTGAAGTTGAACCTAACGGGTACGCAATTTCTGAAAGATTATTTTGGATTCAGAATCACTTCGAAGAAGCACTGATTGTTGGGAAAAATGGTTCGAATAAGGTGAAAAGTAAATTTCAGGCTAGTCAAATAGTGAAATCAAAGCTTGCTAACATATTTAAATAACTTGTTGATAAACAGTCTGTAGAAGTGTTATAGCATGATGGAAATGGTATGGGTAACAGGATGAGTGCGCCCCTCTCTCTTAGAGGGTTCTTTATATTTCGGAAAGGGGGCGGGGCAAGCCTTTCAATTCCAAACTTGAGAACCGACGATAGATAGAGGCTTGGTCGGATCGAATGACAGAATAAGTATCTTATTTTAATAGGTAAACAAACAATCATATTTAACTAATTATTAATATAATAATGGAAATCCTAATGTCTTTTGCTATTTCCATTCTAGTACGTCTAGTTGATTTAATGGATTATTACTAATCAGTAAAGGAGGGTCAACTAATGACATTATTAACAACTGGACCTATTGAGAACAGTCCTGTTAGTGGGGTTAGGACGATTCAACAGGTCACCGTTAAAATGGTTAACCGTGATTTAGTCAATTCTTCAACAATATTAATCCAGGGATACGTTTTAGACGGTTTACGAACATTGTTTGTACTAGAAGTAATAGCGCTAGCCCCCAATGCAGTTGCTACGAGAAATTATACAGTAAATTTCAATGCATATGAGTTTGTTTTTACCACAAGCGGTTTGGCAGAAGAAAGTACTGATATTTCTGTATGGGGAAAAAACGAGAGTGGTGCAATTATTGGTGCTCAGCGTATTGTTGCGGATGAGCAGTTAGAGTCTTAAAACTCAACAAATGTACAGAGAGAAAGCCACAATCATATCACATGTTTTAGAAATAAAATAGAGGGAGCATGATCTTGAGAAAGATCTCATTGTTCACAAGAAAGTTTGCTTTTACTAGAAAGGAGGGAGTATCTAAATGTCAGTATTATCAACTGGCCCCATTGCAAACGATCCTGTTCTTGGAGTCAGACCCACCCAACTGGTGACGGTAAAAATCGATAACCGGGATTCTGTTGATTCTTCAATTGTTTTGATCGAGGGTTTCGCTTTAAATGGCAGCAGAACATTATATGTACAAGAACAAGTAATAGTGGGACCAAATGCGGTTTTTACAAGGAACTATTTTGCAGATTTAAATGCATTTGAATTCGTTTTTACCACAAGCGGAGCAGCAGAAAATGAAACTCAAATTTCTGTTTGGGGTAAAGATACATTTGGGCAATTAGTGCCCGCCCACCGATTAGTTTCTGATGAGCTTTTAGGAACAGGGTTAGCTGGCCCGCAAGGCGACCAAGGGCCTCAGGGAGTTCAAGGCGTACAAGGTGACCAAGGCCCACAGGGAGTCCAAGGCGACCAGGGACCACAAGGAGTTCAAGGTGATCAAGGCCCTCAAGGAGCCCAAGGTGACCAAGGCTCTCAAGGAGTCCAAGGTGATCAAGGACCACAAGGCGTTCAAGGAGATCAAGGCCCACAAGGAGTCCAAGGCGACCAGGGACCACAAGGAGTCCAAGGCGATCAAGGTCCTCAGGGTGTCCAAGGAGTTCAAGGACCACAAGGAGTCCAAGGAGATCAAGGCCCTCAAGGAGTCCAAGGTGATCAAGGACCTCAAGGTGCCCAAGGTGATCAAGGACCACAAGGAGTCCAAGGCGATCAGGGACCACAGGGCGTTCAAGGTGATCAAGGACCACAAGGAGTCCAAGGCGATCAGGGACCACAGGGCGTTCAAGGTGATCAAGGCCCTCAAGGTGTCCAAGGTGATCAAGGACCTCAAGGAGTTCAAGGTGATCAAGGTGATCAAGGACCTCAAGGAGTTCAAGGTGTCCAAGGCCCTCAAGGAGTTCAAGGTGACCAAGGACCACAGGGTGTTCAAGGAGATCAAGGACCACAGGGTGTCCAAGGAGATCAAGGCCCTCAAGGCGTTCAAGGAGATCAAGGCCCTCAAGGCGTTCAAGGAGATCAAGGCCCACAAGGAGTCCAAGGCGACCAGGGACCACAAGGAGTCCAAGGCGATCAAGGTCCTCAGGGTGTCCAAGGAGTTCAAGGACCTCAAGGAGTTCAAGGTGACCAAGGCCCTCAAGGCGTTCAAGGTGACCAAGGACCACAGGGTGTTCAAGGCGACCAAGGACCACAGGGAATCCAAGGTGATCAGGGCCCTCAAGGAGTTCAAGGTGATCAAGGACCTCAAGGAGTTCAAGGTGACCAAGGCCCTCAAGGAGTCCAAGGTGATCAAGGACCACAAGGCGTTCAAGGAGATCAAGGCCCACAAGGAGTCCAAGGCGACCAGGGACCACAAGGAGTCCAAGGCGATCAAGGTCCTCAGGGTGTCCAAGGAGTTCAAGGACC
>NZ_JAALET010000025.1:0-15614 GCF_011800655.1 Paenibacillus sp. EKM10P
CTCTTCGATCAGTACGTCAATCGAAACGCCGTCAGATACGATATGATGCGTATCGAACATTAGAATGTGCCGGTCCGGCGCCAGTTCAGCAAGGCCTACCCGCAGAAGGGGCGGCTTCGCTAGATCAAACGGACGAACGAATTGGCGCACCGTTTCTTCTGCCTGCTCCTCGCTGATCTGCACATATTCCACCTGGAAGGCGGCTTCTTCGTAAATCCGCTGAACCGCTTCGCCTTTTACCATCTCAAAGCCGGTACGCAGCGTTTCATGACGAGCTACGAGCCCGCGGAACGCTTCTTCAAACCGCTGTCGGTCGAGCTCCCCTTCGAGCAGCATAGCTCCTGGTATGTTGTAACTCAGCTCGGCTCCTTCCAGCTGGTTCAAGATATAGAGACGTTTCTGAGCGGAAGAGAGCGGATAATACTCGCTAGATTCTGCAGCCGGAATAGCCGTGAACGAGCCGATCTCCAGCCGCTCCATAGCCGCGGCCATTTCCTCAACCGTTGAGTAGTGGAATACGTCGCGAAGCGGGAATTCAACGCCTAGCTCCTTATGCATTTTGCTGACAAGCGTCGTCGCCCGCAGGGAGTGCCCGCCGAGGTCGAAGAAGTTGTCCGTTACGCCTACCGCCTTCTCCCGAACAAGCACATCCTGCCAAATGGCGGCCAGCTTCGCCTCCAGTTCGGTGCGCGGCGCCACGTATTCGCGGCCTCCGCCTGCTCCCCCTTCCGGTGCCGGCAGCGCCTTCCGGTCGATCTTTCCGTTCGGCGTCAGAGGCAGGCGCTCCAACTCCACGAAGTACGACGGGATCATGTACCCCGGCAGCTCGCTGGCAATCGCCCGCTTCAGATCCGCCGCTGTCAAGCCTTCTTCCGCTGTATAATAAGCGCACAAAGCTTTCTGACCTTCTTGATCTTCCCTGACGACGACGACCGCTTCCTTCACGCCACCTACACTCAGCAGCTTTGCTTCGACTTCACCCGTCTCAATCCGGTACCCCCGGATTTTCACCTGGTTGTCGATCCGGCCGATGAAGTCCACGTTCCCGTCTTCCATCCAGCGCGCCAGGTCGCCTGTCCGGTACAGCCGCTCCCCAGTGGCGAACGGGCTGTCTACGAATTTCTCCGCCGTCAAATCCGGGCGGTTCAAGTACCCGCGCGCCACTCCGACTCCGCCGATAACCAGCTCGCCCAACACCCCGATCGGCACCGGCTTCAGATTCGCATCCACGATGTAGAACTTGGCGTTCAGCCACGCTTTCCCGATCGGCACGCTGCCCGTCTTCGGCAGCTTTTCCAGAGGCTCGTCATAGAAGCTGGAGTCAATCGCCGCTTCCGTTACGCCGTAGCTGTTAATAATACGGAACTGCGAGCCGAAGCGCTCCTGCAAGGTGCGGTAATCCCCCACGCTGCAGCTGTCCGAGCTCGTGATCAACAGCTCCAACCGGCTCATATCCAGCCGTTGCTCGTGCACGTACTCCAGGAACGGCACGATCAGCGCTGGCGTCGATTCGAAGATGGTGACCCGCTCCCGCTCAATCCAGTGGTGCAAACGAGACGGATCGATCCGGTCGTCCTTCGGCACAATTACCATGGTGCCGCCGTTGTACAGCGTCCGCGCAATGTCACCCACGAACACGTCGAATGAGAAGCTTGCGAGCTGCAGCAGCCGCACCGGGAACTGATCCAGGCGGTAGTCCCGACGGTAGCCCGCCGCCGTGTTCACCAGGCTGCGATGTTCGATCATCACGCCCTTCGGCTTGCCCGTCGTACCGGAGGTGTAGATGACGTAAGCCAAATCGCGCGGCTTGTTCACATTCGCCGGATTCGACGCGAGATCTGCTGCTAGTACGTTCTTCTCGGCTTCTGCCGTGGCGGACGTTTCGGCAGCAGCTGCTTGCGCCAAAGCCTCCGCCTCTGCGCCTGCTTCGCCCAAAGCTTGTACACCCACAGCCGCTTCCGCCGCTCCGAGACTGTACGTCGCGGCGTCGTCAAGCGCAAGCACCGTTTGCAGCACTAGAGCTCCGTCACTGCGCCAAGCTTCCGCCTGCTCCAGCAGGCGGGTCTGCGTAAGCAGCACCGACGCCCCGCTGTCCGCGAGCATATACTCGATCCGCTCCGCCGGATAGTCCGGGTCGAGCGGCACATAAGCGCCGCCCGCTTTCCATACGGCGAGCACCCCGATCAACAGCTCCGCCGAACGATCGGCCAGAATGCCGACCACCTGCTCCGGCTTCACCCCGCGCGCCCGCAGTGCATACGCCAGACGATTCGCTTTGGCGTTCAGCTCCGCATACGTCAGCTTGCTGTCTTCGTAGACAACCGCCAGCGCTTCCGGAGTGCGCTCCGCCTGCTCCTCGAACAGCTCGTGGAACGTTCTCTCTCTCCACGACTCATCCGCTTCCAAACCTGTACCCTCTGCGGCGGGTTGCTTCGCAAGAGCCGAAGACGACACGTCAAACCCGACCAGCAAATCATGTTTTTCGCTGTCCGTCAAGACATCCAAATCCGAAATCCGCGCACCCGGCTGAGCCAGGATCGACGTCAAAAGCTGCTCGTAATGACCCGCCAGCCGTACCACCGTTTCCTGTCTAAACAACGAGGTAGCGTACTCGATCTTGCAAACCAGTTCGTTATCGGCTTCCACGATATCAAAGCTAAGGTCAAACTTTGCCGTCTTTTCCTCGATGTCGAACAGCGACCATTGCAAGCCTTCCAGGGTTAAATCCAAGCTTTCGTGCTTTTGCAAAGAAAACATGGTGTCAAACAGAGGATTCCGGCTTAAATCCCGGCTCACCTGAAGAGCTTCCACCAGCTTCTCGAACGGATAGTCTTGGTGCTCGTAGGCTCCAAGCGTTGTTTCCTTCACTTCCTGCAAGTAATCCAGGAACGTCCGCTCCGCCGCCGGACCCAAGCGAAGGGCCAGCGTATTGACGAACATACCGATAATCGGCTGCAGGTCGGCGTGAGAACGGGCGGCAATCGGAGTGCCGACCACTATATCTTCCTGTCCCGCGTATTTATGAAGCAATACGGAGTACGCAGCCAGCAGAAGCATGTACAGCGTTGCCCCCGAATCGCCGGCAAGCCGTTTGAGAGCTTCGCTTTTCTCCGCATCCAGCGTAAACGTGAGCGTTTGACCGTCAAACTGCTGAACGGCCGGGCGGGAGAAGTCGAGAGGCAGCTCAAGAACCGGAAGCTCGGAGCTGAATACCCCACGCCAGTATTCCTCCTGCCGTTTGATGCGCTGGCGCTGCTCCTCGGATTGCTGCCAAACGGCGTAATCCTTGTATTGAATCCGCAGCTCCGGCAATTCTTCCCCATTGTAAAGCCGCACGAATTCGCGCAGCAGCACGTCCATGGAAAGGCCGTCGGAACCAATATGATGAATATCCAGCGCGAGCAGGAATTTCTCTTTCTCCAGTTCGATCAGCAGGGCGCGCAGCAAAGGCGGCTGGGTCAAGTCAAAAGGCTGAATGAAGCCTTCAAGAATGGCCGCAACCTGATCTTCGCTTGCTTGAAGCTTTTCGACCTTGAAAGCTACGAGCGGATGAATACGCTGAACCGGCTCCCCATTCACGATTTCAAAACCGGTGCGCAGCATATCATGCCGGGCCACCAAAGTAGTCAGCGCCTTTTCCACTTTGGCCTCGTTCAAAGCCCCTTCCAACTGCAAGGCACTTGGGAGGTTGTAATTCAGCTCCGAGCCATCCAGCTGGTGCAGGACGTACAGCCTTTTTTGCGCGGAGGAAACCGGATAGTACGCTTTCTCTTCCGCTTTCGGAATTGAGCTGTGCCGCGTTTCTTCCAAGCTGGCAATAGCCCCGGCCATCGACTCTACCGTCGTATAGCGGAACACATCGCGCAGCGGAAGTTCGACGTTCATTTCCTTCTGAATCTTGCTGACAAGGTTCGTCGCCCGCAAGGAGTGGCCTCCGAGCTCGAAGAAATTGTCTAGGACTCCAATGCCGGAGTAGCCCAGCACTTCCTCCCAGATCTTCACAAGCTGGGACTCCATCCGGTTACGCGGTGCTACATATTCGACGCCCGTCTGCAAGCTGCCTTGCGGTTCCGGCAGCGCTTTGCGGTCTACTTTGCCGTTGGCCGTCAGCGGCATGCGCTCCAGCTGCACGAAGTACGACGGGATCATGTACCCCGGCATTCCCTGGGCCAGCGAGGTTCTCATTTCGCTGACCGTCAGTGTCCGATCCGCCACAAAGTAGGCGACAAGCGCCTTCTCGCCCCCGCCGTCCTGACGGGCAAGCACCACCGCTTCTTCCACGCCCTCGACGTTCAGCAGCTGCGTCTCGATTTCGTCCAGCTCGATTCGGTACCCGCGGATTTTGACCTGGTGATCGATCCGGCCCAGGTATTCGATGTTGCCGTCCGGCAGCCAAGCCGCCAAGTCGCCCGAGCGGTACAGTTTCTCCCCCTCCGCAAACGGGGAATCGACGAACTTCTCCGCCGTCAGATCCGGGCGGTTCAGGTATCCTCTCGCAAGGCCTTCCCCGGCCACGTACATTTCGCCCGCTACGCCGATCGGCACAGGCCGGCGGTTTTCATCAAGGACGTACACCCTCAGCGTCGGGATCGGCTTGCCGATATTGCTCTTCGCCGCCTCCATTTCGACCCACGTGATTTCCTTATACGTCACGTGAACAGTCGTCTCGGTAATGCCGTACATATTGATCAGCTTCGTCTCCGGGTACTTCGTCTTGAAGCCCTTGAGCAGCAGCGGACTCAGCGCTTCGCCCCCGAAGATGACGTTGCGAATCCGCAAATCGTACGGATGGTCCGTCAAGACCTCGCGCAGCAGCTGGTAGAAGTACGTTGGCGTCTGGTTCAAAATGGTAACCTGTTCGCGGCCCAGCAGCGCCAGGAAATCGGCCGGATTTTTCGCCGTGAACGGCGGTACGATGACCAGCTTGCCTCCGTACAGCAGCGCTCCGTACATTTCCCAAACGGAGAAATCGAAGCAGAACGAGTGGAACAGCGTCCACGTGTCGGACGGCCCGAAGTCGAACAGGTTTTTGTCATTGAACAGGAGGCGCACGACGTTCTTATGCTCGATCAGCGTTCCTTTTGGTCTGCCGGTCGTTCCCGACGTGTAGATGACATAAGCCAGGTTGAGCGGCCCGGAAATCGGCTCCAGGTTCGAAGCGTCCAGCGCACCTTCGGAGTCCGCCCCTCTGTCGCCCCAAACGAAATCGTCCAATTCGAGGCGCGTTCCTACGAAGTCGGTCTTCTCGTGCAGATGCTTTTGAATCAGCAATAACGGCGCACCCGAATCCTCGATCATGAAGCGAATGCGCTCCTCCGGGTAGTCGGGATCGACAGGCACGTATGCTCCGCCTGCTTTGAGAATCGCCAGAATGCCGACGACCATATCGAGCGAGCGTTCGGCCAGAATCGCTACCAGCTGGTCCGCTTCTACTCCCGTCTCCCGCAGCTTTCGCGCAAGGCGGTTGGATCGCTCGTTCAGCTCGCGGTAGGTCAGCTGCCGCTCGTTCATGACGGCGGCCACGTTGTCCGGGTAAAGCTCCGCCTGCTCTTCGAACAAGCCGTGAATCGTCTGCTGCCGCGGGTAGTCCGCCTCTGAATCGTTGAAACCGCGCATCAGCTCGCGGATTTCCTCCTCCGTGAGCATTTCCAGCGAGGCAATATCCCCGTCCGGCGCTGCTGCGATGGTTTCGAGCAGCTTGTCATAATGTCTGGCGAACCGCTCCGCGGTCTCCTGTTTATACAAAGCCGTAGCGTACTCCAACCGACATTCGAGCTGACCGTCCATCTCCGAAATGTCCAAGAGCAGCTCGAACTTGGATGTTCGGTTTTCCAGCGGATAAAACGATTGCTCCAGCCCCTCGATGACAATTTGCTCGTTCTCCGTATTTTGCAGGGAGAAGAACGTATCAAAGAGCGGATTCCGGCCGGTCGCGCGCGGAATGTGAAGACTTTCCACCAAGTCTTCGAACAAATAATTTTGGTGTTCGAAAGCCCCGAGCGTGATATCCTTGATTTCTTCCAGGTACGAAAGGTACGGCTTGGAACGCTCCGGACGGCTGCGAATGGCCAGCGTGTTGATAAACATCCCTACGATCGGCTGCACTTCTTCCTGCGTTCTTCCGGCAATCGGCGTTCCTACGATCAGATCTTCCTGACCCGAATATTTATGCATAAGGATGGTGTAAGCCGACAGCAGCACCATGTACAGGGTCGTCCCTGTCCGTGCCGCTAGTTCTTTCAGCTTCTCCGTCCGATCTTTCTCGATATAAAACTTCACGGTTCGGCCGTCAAAGCTTTGCACCGCAGGCCGCGGGAAGTCCGTCGGTAGCTCCAAGACCGGCAGCTCGCCCGACAGCTGTTCCAGCCAATACTCCTTCTGCGGCTGGAGCATCTGCCCGTAAGCTTCGGAATGCTGCCAAACGGCATAATCTTTGTATTGAATGCGCAGCGGTGCCAGCTCCTCGCCCCGATACAGGCGGCTGAACTCGTCGAAGAGCAGCGCTGTCGAAATGCCGTCCGAGACGATATGGTGCATATCGAACAGCAGAATGTGGCGATCCTCGGCGACTTCGATCAAGCCGATGCGGAGAAGTGGTGGCTTAGTCAGATCAAACGGGTGATAGTAAGCTTCCACCACTTGCTCCACTTCCCGCTCGCTCGCTTGGAAATAATCTACAGCAAAATCCAACTCGTCATAGATGCGCTGGACAAGCTCGCCTTGAACCTGCTCGATCCCGGTACGCAGCGTCTCATGGCGCTGAATCAGCGCCCGGAACGCGTGCTCGACGTGTGTGCGGTCCAGCTTGCCTTCGAGAAGAAGCGCCGCCGACATATTGTAGCTGCGCTCGGCCCCGTCAAGCTGGCGCAGGACGTACAGACGCTTTTGCTCGGATGAAACCGGATAGTACTCGGCCTCAGCCGCCTTTGTAATCTCATACGTCTCCTGCTGCCTTAAACCGCCGATTCTTTGGGCCAGCTGTTCGATCGTGGTGTAGCGGAAAACTTCCCGCAGCGGAACCTCGACTTGCAGCTCTTTCCGAATCTTGGAAACCAGCGTGGAGGCCCGCAAGGAATGACCACCCAAGTCAAAGAAATCGTCTTGGACTCCAACTCGCACAATACCCAGTACCTGCTGCCAAATGAGAGTAAGTCTTGTTTCCAGCGTTGTGCGAGGAGCCGCATACTCACGGCCTGCTTCTATCTCTCCGGTCGGTTCAGGCAGCGCTTTGCGGTCAATTTTGCCGTTCGGCGTGAGCGGAAGCTTATCAAGAGACACCAGCCGGGCCGGGACCATATGAGCCGGCAGCTCTTGCTTCAATTGGGACAGCAGATCGCTCAGCTGCAAAGAAGCATCCGCCGCCACGTAACCGCACAAATACTTTTGCCCCTGCTCATCCGTACGGTCGGTCACCACAGCCTGCTTGACGCCCGGGAAACGCAGCAGGGCCGTTTCAATTTCGCCGAGTTCGATGCGGAACCCGCGAATTTTCACCTGATAGTCGATCCGGCCGATGAAGTCGACGTTGCCGTCTTCTAGCCAGCGGGCCAAATCGCCTGTCCGGTACAGACGTTCGCCCGGCACAAACGGGCTGTCCGCAAACTTCTCGGCGGTTAGATCCGGACGGTTCCAGTACCCGCGCGCCACCCCGGCGCCGCCGATGACAAGCTCGCCCGGAACCCCTACAGGAACCAGCTTTAACGCAGCATCGACAATGTAAAACCGGGCGTTCAGCCAAGCTTTGCCGATCGGCACATGACCCGACGGCGGCAGCTTATCCAGCGGCTCACCGTAAAAGCTGCTGTCAATGGCCGCTTCGGTAACGCCATAGCTGTTGATGATGCGGAATTGTCCGCCGAATCTTTCCTGCAGCAAACGGTAATCGGTGACACTGCAAGCATCCGAGCTGGTAATCAGCAACTGCATGGAGCTAACGTCCAGCCCTTCTTCATAAATATGCTGCATGAACGGCAGGATGAGCGCAGGCGTCGATTCGAATACCGTAATGTTTTGGTCCCGAATCCAGCCGTATAAGAGGTTCGGATCAATCCGGTCATCCTTCGGCACAATCACCATCGTGCCTCCGTTATACAGCGTCCGCGCGATGTCTCCGACAAACACGTCAAACGAGAAGCTGGCCAGCTGCAGCAGCCGCACCGGAAACTGATCCAACCGGTACTCGCGACGGTACGCATCCGCCGTATTCACGAGACTACCGTGCTCAATCATGACGCCTTTCGGGCGCCCCGTCGTACCCGAGGTGTAAATCACATAAGCCAAGTCTTGCGGGGCGCTGTCGGCAGATTCAAATTCCACGGCTAAGGCATCCCCGTTATAAATCTGTTCATCGTCCATGGCATAGACAGCTTGAAGCTTCAGCCGGTCATCGGCCAACCAACCTCCGGCCCGCTCCAACAGATGACGCTGCGTAAGCAGCACCGATGCATCGCTATCGCTGAGCATGTACTCAATCCGCTCCGCGGGATAATCGGGGTCCAGCGGTACATAGGCTCCGCCGGCTTTCCAAACGGCGAGCACCCCGACCAGCAGTTCCACCGAACGCTCCGCCCAGATCCCCGTAATCGTCTCCCTTCCCACGCCCTGTTCGCGAAGGAGAGAAGCCAGCCGCTCGGCGCGTTCGTTCAATTCGCTGTAGGTCAGCTGTTTGTCCATGTAGACGACTGCCGGATGATCCGGAATTTCCCGGGCAAACTTTTCAACATACCGATGAAACGCTTCTCCCTCGCTCAGCCCTGCCACCGGCGGGTTAAAAACATTGAGAACGCGGTGTCTCTCCTCATCGCTCAGCAGAGAAATCTCGCGTACCGGCAGTTCGGGACTCTGAAGAAACTGGTCCAGAACGGTTACATACTGTTCCATAATCCGATCAATCTCGGCCGTCTCGAACAGACCCGTACGATAGGAAGCATGGAGAATTACATGGCCTTCATTCAGCATATGGTCGAAGCGCAGCAGCAAATCGTCCATCTCGTGCCTAGCGAAGTGAGCCTCTAAGCGTACCTTGATTTCCTCGTACTCCACGATTTTCAAAGGCAGATATTCCAGAGACGTGCGGAACAGCCCCGAAAGATCGTTGCGGCCGTGTTGTTCGCGTAAATCCTGGATCAATTGGTTATAAGGGTATTTCTGATACCGCAGATCCGCCGTATTTTCCTTGGAAACCGTTTGGATCAAGGAAAGTACGTGCCCGTCTGGATTCAGACAAATCCGCGTAGCCACGGTGCTGACAAACATGCCGATCGTTTCTTTTTCCTTCTTGCTGGTGCGATTGGCGAAAACCGTGCCGACCGGAACATCGGTGCTGTCGGTCAGTTTGTACAATAAGGCGTACATGGCGGACAAAAATAACGTATATAAGCTGACCTGATATTGTTCGCTGAAGGCCAGAATGCGTTCATACCGGGAACCGTCCAAAGTGATGGACAGTTTATTGGATTCGCTGCCGATCGAGAATGGCGGATACGATTTAATGCCGGTCGTTTCAGGCAAAGTGTTGTACTTTGTCAGCCAGTATTCCTTGCCTTTTTGATAACGCTGCGATTGCTCATATTCACGCTCCGAGGAAATATAATCTAGATAGGAAGGGGGCTGGTAACTGCTGGAGATGCCTTTGCGCAGTTCCAGGTACTTTTCCATCACCGCATGCAGCAAAGCATTGACGGACAAGCCGTCGGCGATAATATGATTTACCGTCAAATTGAGCCATACTTGGCCGTTCGCAAAATGGATAATCGTAAATTGGTAGAGGTGTTCGTCGAACACGCTGGCCGGTTTTTCGCTTACTTCTTTCACCCAAGCATAGAATTGTTCGGTTGTTCCTATTTCGAGGCGGCTTATCCTAGCTTGGACATTCTCCGGCTCTTCGAACCACTGCGTTGGATTTTGCAAATCCCCGCTAATGCGGATTCGGAAAACGTCATAGGTTTTGACGATCTCTGCCGCCGCTTGCTTCAGAAGCTGTGTGTTGATCTCGCCCGTAATCTGGTAGGTCGCGGAAAGCATCGTGATGGACGTTCCCGGATTCATAATTTCCATGAACCATATTCGGCGCTGGGCTTGCGTTAATCCATATTGCTCGTTGGTATCCTCTCTCACATCGACACACTCCCGGTTTAGAGATTCTTTATAGATAGGCTTTGTACCTAGATGTCACTTAGTCACTCTTAGAAGAACCGCGCAGGCCATTCCCGGAACGGCTCCTTCGGACTCTTCCTCCTTTTTCGTGTCTGCGTTTTCTGGTAACTACCGGTTATAAAGTCATACCTTGGATTGCTAAAAGACTCTGTCGCATTCGCGAGCAAGAAGCCGCCCGCCGTAAAGCGGGTCTAGCCGTACAGCCGGGCGTAATAACCTCCGAGCGCAATCAGGTCCTGATGGCAGCCCCGCTCGACGACCGTCCCTTGGTTCATGACGGTAATCAAATCCGCATGTTCCACGGTGCTGAGACGGTGGGCGATCAGGATGGTGGTGCGCCCTTTCATCAATACGTTCAGGGCCTGCTGTACCCAATGCTGGGATTCGTTATCCAGCGCGGAAGTCGCTTCGTCCAGCAGCAGAATCGGGGCGTTTTTGAGAATCGCCCGTGCGATCGCAATTCGCTGCCTTTGTCCGCCCGACAACGACGCTCCTCTCTCTCCCACCGGCGTTTTATACTGTTCAGGAAGTTCCTGAATGAAATGGTGAGCGTACGCCGCTTTGGCCGCTTCGATCACTTCTTCATCCGTTGCATCCAGGTTGCCGTAGCGGATGTTTTCCTCAATTGTGCCGGTAAACAAGAACGGCTCCTGCGGAACGTATGCAATCTGCCTGCGGATTTCATCCAGCGTGTAATGGCCGAACGGTTTGCCTTGGAGCAGGATTTCTCCGCTGTCCACAGGATAAAAGCCGAGCAGCAGCTTGATCAGCGTACTTTTGCCACTGCCGCTGGCCCCCACGATAGCGGCGACCTGTCCGGGAAACACCTGCATGGAGATGTCGACAAGCACCTTTTTATCCGCCTGATAGGAAAATTCCACATCGCGAAACTCCACCGCAGCCTCCGACACGAGCTCGCTGTGAGGAGATCCCAAACGCTCCGGTTCCTCTTCCTCTCTTAGTACTTCTTGAATCCGGTGAGCGCCCGCGAGCGAATTTTGGGTCATCGACAGAACCGTCCCCAAGTTCAACAAGGCGTGCGTCAGATTCACTTGCAAAACCGCCAGGGCGGCGACGCTTCCCATTCCCATCAGTCCGTAGGCATAAAGAAGACTGCCGATGACGATGATGCCGCAGAACGTGACGTAGCTGATAAAATGATTCACCGCAGCCTGCATGCCGTTCTTCTGCGCGGATTGCCGAAGCGTCTGCGTCATTTGTTCGTTCAACGCCTCGTACTGGCCGTAAATCGTGCGGATGCGGAACAGCTTCACAATTTGAATGCCGCCCATAAAATCTTTGAATTTTTCGGTCATTTTACCGAGCGTTTGCAAGCCTTGTTCGGACAAGGCGCGAATATCCCGCGCAAATTTCAGGCTGACCACGGAGGACAGCAGCAGAATGACGAAGGATACGCCGGCAAACCGCCAATCGATCAACACCATGGAGACAATGGAGCCGATGCAAAAGACAACTTGAAGCAGCAAAACAAAGTAAACCTGCGAGAATGTAAACTCAACGGTCGTTACGTCATTGTTCACCCGCGACAGCAAGTCCCCATGGTGCGTCTGCTCCAGGAATCTCGGCCGCACCCGGCACAGCTTTTCATAAAGACGTTCGCGGATATTCAGCACAGTCAGCTCGACACTGCGCTGGTATAAGTAAATGAACCAGGGAGAAATCACATTTTCAAGGAACAAGGCCGCGCCCAAAATAATAAAGGCTTCCACTATCAGGGACGTATCTCGGGACACGGCGAAATCAACCAAGTTATGTACGACCAAGCTGAAGGCGATCAGGAACAATGTCTGGGTGAGCGCCGTCACTGCCAGGCCAATGGCGTACTGGGTTTTGCGCTTGCGGTTCATAAACATCAGCAAGTAGCTTAGTTCTTTCACTTGCGAGAGCCATCCGCCCTTTTTCATGTGTACGCCACCTCCCTGCGTTCGGCAGACTCAGTAAATTCCTGATAGTACGACTGGGCGTACAGTCCCTTCATCTTCAGCAATTGTTCATGAGTGCCCTTTTCAACAATACTCCCCTGTTCCATGACCCAAATTTCGTCGGCGTTTTGTACTGTAGAAAGCCGGTGGGCAATAATCATCGTCGTTCTCTGCTTCATCAATACGCCCAGCGCTTCCTGAACCGCGCTTTCCGACTCCGGATCAAGAGCCGACGTTGGCTCGTCCAGCAGCAGAACGGGAGCATCCTTCAGAAAAGCCCGGGCCATTGCAATGCGCTGGCGCTGCCCGCCGGACAAAAAGCCTCCGCGCTCTCCGACATACGTCTGGTAGCCGTCGGGAAGCTGCATAATGAAGGAATGCGCCTGAGCGGCTTTGGCGGCTTCGATAATCTCGTCCATCGACGCTACTTCCCGCCCGTGACCGATATTTTCAGCGATCGTGCCGCTAAACAAATATGAATCCTGGGTTACCACGGAAAAATGCGACCGAAGCTGCTCCGGATCGGCGCCGTGGATCAGGCTGCCGAACACGCGGATCTCGCCCTGGCCCTCCGCAAGCGGATAAAAGCCGCATACAAGCTTAAATACCGTGCTCTTCCCTCCGCCGCTCGCTCCGACAAGCGCGATCGTCTTCCCTTCCGGCACCGAGAAGCTAACATTCCGCAGGATCGGGGAGCTCTCCTCATACCCGAAGGTTACGTTCTGAAACTCGATAGGGGCGGCGCTCGCTTTCGGAAGCGAACGACCATTTTCCATTTCGGTCGGCTGCTCGACGATTTCGGAGACCCTTCTCAGGGCACCGGTCATTTCGAACGTCCGCGTGATGAGCTCGGGAATATGCTCCAGCGGCTCCAGACACAGATTCAGCAAGTACAGGAAGGCGATCAGCTCTCCCGCGCCTAGCTGCCCTTTGTAGATCAAATAGCTTCCGTAACTGACGGCGAAAATGATCGGGCTGATCATCAACGTGGAAAGCAGTGGGTTGACCCAGGCTTCCCGCTTTTTCACGGCCAGCTTTTTTTGGGCCGTCAATTGCAGCAGCACTTGGTAGGAGCGAGATAACATGCCGGATAGCAGGTAGCTTTTTACAATAGGCATGCCCCCAAGCGTATCCTGGAGGTTGACGTTCATTCGGCCCATGTTCGCCTGGGCTTCCTCCGTCAACCGCTCCAACTGCTTGCCGATCCATTGGGAAACCAGCAGCGCTACGGGAAATAACAGCAGGCTGTACAACATCAGCTCCCATTGGAGGTAGAGCAAATAAGCGAAACAGCCGATGAACAACAGCGGATGATAAAACCACTGGGCGAGGTCCCGAATCATAAACTGCTGGATGAGCTGCAGGTCGTTGTTGATCCGCGACAATACGTCGCCGGAGTGCTGCTTTTCTAAATAGGAGACCGGGAGTTTACCGATATGACGCATGACATGGTTGCGGATATCCTGCACCGCAGAGGCACTGCTTCGCTCCACGCCGAAGCTCATGAAAAACTTCGCCGGCACACCGATCAAGATGACCACAAAGACCGCATACACGATTTGCAGAACGATTGGCCCCGCCCCCTTCTCGGCCTGGGTGGTCAACTGCTCGATCAAACCTCCCGTCCATATCTCAATAACGGCGGCGGCAATCGCGGACAAGACACCGATGATCATCCAGCCTTTGTGACGGCTTACATAGGACATCAGCCAGCGGAACGCTTTCCAGGCGGCGTAAGCGGTTTGGCGCTTGAAAGGCGCCGCTGTGCCTTGTTCTTGAACAGACGGCTGTCGGTCAGCTTCCATGCAGTACCCCGGCCTCCGCTTCGATCTGCCGCTTGACTTGCTCTAAGATGTCCCGGATGACGATGGCCGTTTCGTCCACGCGCGCGAGTTCCAGCAATTCCTCGTGCGCGCCCTCCAGCCGGTAATCGGCGTAAGCTTGCGTCGTTGCCCCCCGCCAGGAAGGCAATTGGTGCTCCAGGCGGAACGCTTCGCTGTCCTTCGCAATCAGTTCGTAAATCCGGGCCGGGATCGTGCCGGAATTAATGAGCTGCGCTTCGTACGCCAAGGTCGCTTTGACCTTCCGATGAACCCGCTCCCGTACGAGCGGGTTGCTCATTAATTCCTTCTCTTCTTCGTCGAAATCGGCAAGCGTTTCTTCAAGCTCTTTCTCCGACGTTTCGGAAGGCGTCAGCGTGTGCTTAATCCACGAGTCCACCATAAGCACGTCTGTTACGGAATACCCTCTTTTCTCCATCGTTTTGGCTACCTCGAACGTCAGGTTTCCTCCGAAGCAGTAGCCGAGCAGCACGTAAGGTCCTTCCGGCTGGATGCGGACGATCTCGTCCACATAACGGTTCAGCATGGCCTCGTAATCGACGGCATCGTCGATAAAATCAATGCTGTAGAGCACGGACCGACCGTCGAGCCTGCTTGCGAGCTCTCGGTAACCGATGCCGAAGCCGCTGCCCGGAGGGAAGCAGAACACATTCAGATTTCCTACTTTATTCAGCTTAATGAAGGAGTCTCCCCCTTTATCCAGGCCCAGGTCCCCCTCTCCGAAAGCCATGGCTTCAACTGTTACATTATGGAATTGGCGGTTTAGCGGTATCTCAATGCCCGTTTCATCGTAAACGGCTTGAACGAGCCTCATCAGACTTAACGAATTGCCACCCAACTCAAAAAAGTTATCCTTTACGCCGACCTGCGGAACGCCAAGCGTATCCTGCCAGACGCGGGCGATCTTCATTTCGAGCAGCGTTCTCGGCGCGACATATTCCGCTCCTCGGGCCGCGGCTTCCTCCGGCGCGGGCAGCGCTTTACGGTCGATTTTCCCGTTCGGGGTCAGCGGCATCCGCGAAAGCTGCACGAGGTGCGAAGGAATCATATACCCCGGAAGCTGCTTGGCGAGCTCCTCCTTGAGTTCATGCACCGCCAGCCTCGTTTCCGCGACGTAGTAAGCGACAAGCTGCTTTTGGCCGTTCGCATCGTCGCGGTCGAGCACCTTGGCTTCTTGAACGGCGGCGATCTTCAGCAGCTGCGTCTCGATTTCGTCCAGCTCGATCCGGTACCCGCGGATTTTCACCTGATGATCGATCCGGCCCAGGTATTCGATGTTGCCGTCCGGCAGCCAAGCCGCCAAGTCACCCGAGCGGTACAGTTTCTCCCCCTCCGCAAACGGGGAATCGACGAACTTCTCCGCCGTCAGATCCGGACGGTTCAGGTATCCTCTCGCAAGGCCTTCCCCGGCCACGTACATTTCGCCCGCTACGCCGATCGGCACAGGCTGGCGGTTTTCATCAAGGACGTACACCCTCAGCGTCGGGATCGGCTTGCCGATATTGCTCTTCGCCGCCTCCATTTCGACCCACGTGATTTCCTTATATGTAACGTGAACCGTCGTCTCGGTAATGCCGTACATATTAATCAGCTTCGTCTCCGGGTACTTCGTCTTGAAGCCCTTGAGCAGCAGCGGACTCAGCGCTTCGCCCCCGAAGATGACGTTGCGAATCCG
>NZ_JAALET010000026.1:0-11675 GCF_011800655.1 Paenibacillus sp. EKM10P
CATAAAGCCGGACGCTGCGGACAAACCATCCGCTGGTGTTAGGGGTAGCGTAACCCCCGATAAATCTACTGTTGCTGCTGTTGCTGCCATAATTAAATTCCTCCTTGGAAAGTGTTGTTTTTTATATAGAGAAGGGTTTCCCCTGAGCTCACTTAGTAATAATCAAATTCATCGTCTTCATCGCGTTTACGATTGGCATTGTGAAAAATGTCAATGATGACGTACAAGACCATACTCGCAACAATCACCGCTATGATCGTCATGACGATCGGCATATTGTACTTGATGAAGTACTTAGTAACTTGAAAAATCTCGGTCATGCGATCCTGGTCAAAGAAGCTTTTCGGATAGTTTACAGTTGGGTCTGCAATCGGATGTAAGGTCATGTCTTCCTTCCTTTCACGGCGTTAACGATAGCGGCCATAAGCATACCCACCACAACGACCGCAACCACGACCATAACGAAATTGGAACCCGTTTTCATGAAGTTCTTCCACATCGACCAAAAGAAATTCCAGTCCCAAATATCAGAAATGTCCATCATTGTATCTATCACCCTCCCTTGTTCTGTGCCAGAGCGTAAAGGACGTAGCAACTACGCCAAGACCTGAACAAAAGGCAGCCAGCAATTTAATCAAATCTTTATTTCCCAGGAACCAAACCAAAGCGGCACCGATCAGCGTTTCCACCCTTTAGCCACCTCCAGCAAGAAATGGCCCATCATGGACACGGCCACGGGTAAAGACAAGACAAACGACAACGCAATAGCCGTCGACTTAGGGTCTAAATGGATGAATGACAAGTTACCCTCTCCCCGTCGATAGTTTTAACAGCCATTGCAACACCAGGAACGCCAGAATTAAAAATAGACCAGCACTGACAAGCGCATCACCTAGAGTCATTTCGTTACTAAAAGCGATAAAATCCCCATTTGGAAGCTCCACCAGTTGTTGACTACGCAGTTCCAAAGGCTGGTTAACTACGTATACATCTTTCGTTACCGCTGGTGCTTCAATAGGTTCGGCTTGCTGCAGGTTTGGCTGTTGGATAGCCGTATCCGGCTGCACAACCGAATCTGTATGTACCTCCTGCGCCGAAATGGACGGTTCCGGTTGTGCTGGAGCTTCATCGTGGTTCATTTTTCACCCCCACACTGAACGCAAAAAAAGAGGCGCAGCCTATAAGCGGCTGCGCCTCATTATCTCTCAAAAATACACACGTTAAGAAACTTTTACCATATTGCTACTATTGCAACACAGGAAAAAATAACATAAAGTGTTCTGAGGGACGAGCGAGGGCATTTCGCTCCGACCTATGGGATTCTGAAAGTTGGTAGCTTTCAGTTCCCGACGAAGTCCTGTTGGTGTTGGTAGCACCTAACAGGGCTTTTTTGCTATTCAGGTTTTTAATTATTTACAGAATAGACCATCTCACGCTATTTGTCACCGTGCTGTATCCTACAATAGTTAGAAAGCAGCACGTTTCCGAAAAATCGCACAATTTTTCTTGTGTTTGGACATACATCCTAGTTACTAGGATGTAACACGAAAAATGAGAACGTATTTTCCGTTCTTGTTTACTATAAAAAAAAAATTAGGACTTGTCTATATTTTTTTGGGTAATTTTACCCAAGTATTTTTCGTTTATTAGTCTTTCTATCACATGTTTTACGTTTCCTTCCTTTTCTAGCTCGGTTATAACTTTTTGCTTTAGGTTAATGCAAATACTTCTAGTTAATTCACTTTCCGGTTTCCTACTGCGAGCCAAAAAACCTCTCCCTTTCGCATCCCTCTCCTTTTCTTTTTTTTCTTTTCAGCATACACCAAAAAACGGCATTCTCCCAAACAGAGAAATGCCGTTAACGTATCGGTACCGTGCTGCTTTCTAAAGAGACGTAAGTCTCTCCCTTTATCCTCGCCCTGGCGTGTAAATATCGCGTTCCCTTTGCTTCTTTCGATTCCATTCGGTTTCCGGGTCACGCTCCCCCTGATCCAGCTTATCTGGGCTACGACGAAAGAAATTCCACCATTTCCGTTCCTTCGTAGCTGCAATCATTCTTTTTGCTTCTAACGATTCTCGCAAAATGGCGGAAAGATTGTGATTCTGCTCGTCCATACGCTTGTGTAGCCGCGCTATTTCCTCATCTTGATGATTCATATGTTCAATTAGAGCAGCATTCTGTTCACTGATCGTCTGAATAATTTGCAATGCATCCCCATATCGTTCTATATGTCGTTCTTCCGGCGTTAAAACAGCCGGAAAACTCTTTTCAGTATCGTCCGTCAATCGTTCCTTAAACCGCGTCACAACTACAAATGCGGCCTTCTCTACCCCTAGGCCGCTACGATTACATAACGTTGTCAATTCCTTCATGATCGTAACGTCCTGTTCGTTGTACTCCCGATTCTTTCCGTCGATACGCTCAAACAAATATCCCGCCTTCTCAAGCGCGGTAGCATACTTGCGTACCGTAACGGCCTGAACGTCCAGAAACCTTGCCATATCAGCAGTTTTCAACTTTATACCCACCCTCTCATATCGTTCTCATCCGTTTCTTGTTCGTTATGATACTATGATAGATTCCCAGGCGTTGACGCGTCAAATAAAAAGCAACCAGGAAGCCCTGGCTGCTCATAACTTATCTTGGCGGATATTTAAGGTTACTCACTAAACGAATCCCCACGATAGAAAGAATTAACATGGTAACGGCCTCAATATCATCACGTGTTATACTAAAGATAATATCTTTAAAATTAGATATTATTTCATTCATGCCTAGTTCCTCTCTTCGTAAATATCGTTATATTGAAAAATAGTTTCAATTTTTCGAATATCCATTTTCCAACAAATAATACAACATAAAAAAATCCTTGCAACAGCCAAAGCGGAAGAAAATAAATCATGATCAAAATGTCTATAATCCGATATGATTCTTTTGTTAAGTAGAATATAAAGCTCAATTTTTCTTTTCTTCCATAAGTCAAAATAAGAATATCGTTCCAATTTTTAAGCCAATAAGGAACTAAAACAAGAAATACAAAACACAGGCCAATAATCATATCTCTAAGCAATGTTGAAGCAGATTCTTCATCCAAGAAAAACATACCTTCACCCCTTTCTGTTTTCATTCTCCAAAGTGCCATCCACGAACCCACACATATAACCAGCGGCCAGTAAGTTCATTTCCCGTTCACTTTCTATCCGCCGGATATCCTGGACAAATTTTTCGGAACGTATTTTCGACTCGGCCATGACCTTTGTTATTCTCTCTATACGATCTCTATTGATCATTTATTCGTCTCTCCTCCTCTATCTCTCCTAAAATTTTTTCTGAAATAATTAACATTTTCTTATTAAAACGCCTCCTAGAATAATCTTCTCCGCGCGCAAATCCTTCCCTAAAAGCTTCCCTAAGAGAGATTTTAAAAGCCGCCTGTAATTCGTCACTAAGGTCAGCAAGTTCACATAAAAAACCCATTTCTCTGTTTACAAAATCTTTCTCGTTCAATGTTTACTACCTCATTTCTGAATGATACAATGTAATTAATCGAATTTTGTATTGAAGCCTCTCCGATCCCCACGATTAGAGGGCTTTTTCTTTATTTATACCAATAATTTCGAGCGCAGCTTCATACCCGCTTTCCTCTATTTCCTTTAACAATTTAAAACGAAGATCATTATGCAGAATATAACGCCAATCCTTCCAATCGAGCGTACCGAGTAAATCCGCTTCTTCTACCTTTTCAGTCGCTACTTCCTCATCTGTTTTCTCTTCGATCAAAAATCTGTCTTTCAAACCAGGACTCCAAACAAGCTGTCGTTTACCTTTTGTAGCTTTCGCATATTCTTGAAATTTATCTTGATACTCAAGATCGCCATCCTGTATAACCACACGCAAAAAATCAAATGGTGTCATACTTCCAGCACGACCTTTTTTTATATTGGCCTTGGTCATCTCTGAATCTGTGCCCCAACGCTTATCCATCAGGTCGCCCCATTTTCCTATATATGTACTTGCCTCTGCAGCGTCATGAATTTTCAAACCATGTTGACGACTACACTCCAGACCGTTAACAGCACAAGCACCAGACCACAAGCTATATAACTTGTCCTCCATATCTGCCCATTCCCAAGATTCAATTTCATTATCATGCATAAGTAACAAATGAATATGAGGATGCCAGCCGTTTACCCCATAAGTGATTTCAAAAGCCCGTATACTACCAATTAATCCAATTTCCTTACGAATATTATTATACCTTTTGCCGCTACGAAACTTATTAATAGACTTACCTAAAGCTATTAAAAGATCATCCAATTTGTCCCTAGAAGAATGCGAGAAAGTTAATGTCAGCATAGTGCAATAACCACCACCGTCTAAATGAGCTTTAAAAGCCGTTTTAAGCTCTGTCCGGCGACGTTCTGAAATTTTACTCGCACACACTGGACACGTCCAAACGCTTCCGCAGACCATCAGACCACCGTAAAAAGCTTTCTGCGTTGACCTATGTTTGTACAAGTCCACGCCGCCATAACGCTCAATCTGATGCCTTAAACAGATCCCGACACGGTTTTTCGGCAACATATGTTTTGCCACCGACTGCATTTGATACCTCAATAAACGGTCGTCCAAAGGCGGTTGCTCGTTTTTCGGGGAAAATACCCTCTTATCTCTCGTTTTCTTCACCGTATCCCCATTTTGCTCAAAACAGGGTGACGGCGATTTCGTAGTTATTACCAAGGGCGCCTCTGGCGCCTGAGGCGCTGAAGCGCCAAAATTCGAACCCATCACACCAACTCCACATCTATTTAGAACTTTTCACCATATGAATAATTCACAACAGACTACCATAATTTAAAAATCTTACAGCCAGCAAAAACAATCAACATACCGATAAAAAAACTCAACCAGAATTGCAAAACAATCTCCATCAAAAACCTCCTAGAACCAAGGTCGCCCCCGGCGGCTAAAGGGCTAGCCCTTTAGAATCCCTATTCCCTCGCCGGGTGTCAGCCCTCCGAACCGGACGGTTCAGAGAGGCATTAAAGGGTTGCAGTTGAGAACCGCTCGTCAAGGGTTCGCTACGCCGCTGCGCGCCCTGGACGGCTGCATACGGCTCTTTTAGCACCAAGCAAACAGAAAAGCCCCTGCGCTTCCGATGGACGATCCAAAGGAAACACAGGGGCCTTATATCATAAATTTGGGGTATTGTATACGCCGGACAAATCCGGTACAATAATAACCAAAGCCATGTTATAGCGCGCGCCTGTTTCTCCGATCTTCACTATCGGTTAAGCAGCGTAGAAGTGTCCAGCTTCTAGCCGCCGTGAAACGTGGCCTTTTTTATTTGTTATGAAAATTCTACCACCGTCTATCAATTTTTGCTAGACCTCGCAAAAAAAAACCTACCAGGGTTATGCCTGGCAGGCTTCAAGCTCTTGTATTCTCTTCTTTAGTTTCTTCTTGTCCAACTCATGAAATAAGCCTATAAGCTGCATACTTGCAACAAGTCCAACGGTCACTAAGCTTCCAAAAAGCATCATCATTGTTTTTCTAAATACGATGGAATCCGATTTATCAATCTCGTTAAATAAATGCATGGCTTGATGATATTGCGCTGCTGTCATGCCAGCAAACAATTTTTCAGAAAGATAGTTATAACCATACACCATCAGAGCTGCAAATATAGCAATTTCAGCTAGACAAACTACCACCATTCCAGGAGTAGACTCCACAAATTTCTTAATCTTATTCGTCATACTACTTCCTCCGCTTCTATTAATTCCACTTCTTTAACCACAGCCATATATTTAGCTTGTTCCGTTTTCGTCAGTTCTTTTTTTTCTAAGACGTAATAATAGTTCCGGCCAACTTGTACACGTCGAGATTCAAATAAATTTTTACGCTGCCAGTGCATGCAGCTCGCCGGGATCAGCAGCCTACCAAACATAGCGGCTATGCTTTCAGCATTTTGCACCTGGCGCCAAAAATAATATTCTTGGCTTAATCTCGTATACCGGACTTTTGGTATGGATGGAAATTGAAACAGCAGCTCCTGCGGATCATGTTTTACTTTATTTGCTGGTACGATTGTTGGCATGTTTTTTCCTCCTGGCTTCGTCGTGTACTTTTTCGAGTTGCTCCATAAATACATCTGCTTCCCGTTCCGTTTTAGGCAACGGAAAACCGCCTACAAATGAATGCGTATCAAATAAAGATAGCTTGTGAATCTGCTGCAGCTTACCACTGCCCAAGTGCCTGGAATGCAAGAATTGTCCTTTAGGCCCAAAACTATCGGCCTGGAAATCGTAATAATCAAGTACAACCCCCTTATTGCCCATCGGCCGGACATGAATGAGCACTTCTAACATGTCCCTTATCCGCGTATCCAAACGGTTAATACTCGGCGTTGCAAATATCTGTATACTCGCCATCTTGCGGACAAATGTCAGCAAATCCGTAGCTAGTGTGTTTTCGAATCTTAGCGATTTACGAGAGTCAAATGACCGATGCGCTTCGTCCCACACACATATGCTACCGTGGGCCTCTGCCACCTTAAACCAGTCATTTGCAACCTTCATCCGTTCAGCTCCATAAAGGTCATAATTCGCAAAAAGCTGCACATGACCACCTCGTTTTTCAATTTTATTTTTATATAGCCAGCCCATCATGCTGGCCGTTGTCGTTTTCCCGGCTCCCAGGTTGCCCACAACGCCGATTATATGCGGCATAGGCCGTTACCCCCTTCCACCGCGAACGGCTCGTCCATCGGCCATAATAATCGGCTTAGGCGGCTTTGGTATGAGTTCCTCGATGGTACGCAGGAATGTTTCTGGCCGTGCAACGGATTTTTTAAATTCTTGCTTAATCTGCTTAATAATCGTCTTGTATGGATTGCCCTCCGGGTGCAGCCTGGTGTTATTGCCCATGCTTTCTAGGAGAAGCAGCGCCCGAACCTGGTCTTCCGAAAACGGGGCCGCGTAATCAGACATAAACGCCAGGACTTGCTTTACATCGCTGACATGCTGCACGTTGGGAAATAGATCATCATTTATGACGGACTGTATCTTATCTGCGTTGTCATGTGTACTCATTTACTCACCATTGAGATGACCAGGATCAGGAAGAACAAAATCCCCCCACCGATCAGAATAATCTTACCAAGCGGCAGCCTACGACCTTCCTCGGCCACTTCCGGCGCAAAGTGCGTAATCTGACGCAAAACCGTACTCCGTTCCAGCGCAGCAATCCGCTGACAGTCCTCTACGTTTTCGGTTATCGTCGGATACATAAATATCCGGCCACGTGGCCCCGTGTACGCCTTCACATCGGCCTTTGGTACGGCGTAATTGCCGTCCATAGACTCCGCATAGACCCGTTCGTCGTTAATGTCTGTAATCGGCGCTATGGCCGCCGTACCGTCGTTCTGGAGAACAACCAGCACGTCCTGAGGTAAGTATTCCACTTCTTCATTTTTATTTCCGAACAATCGCATTTTTCGCAGCTCCTTTATTTTTCATCTTGTTAAATATCCAAAACGACAAGACCGTTACCCAGGCTATGCCCAGGGCCAGACCTGACCCAATCGCAAAGAAATAACTAAATACACTACCTTCCATGTCCTACCTCCTTACCACCACTGAGCTCCGCCCTTGATGGCGTAATATAGCCTTATAATGACTTTCACGATCTGGAGTATCCCCAGGATAACAATTCCGGCCAGCAGCGAATTTACAACGGCCTGCATCGATGCCGGAAGATATCCGAAGAATACGAAATAGTTGTTTAAGTTAATGCCATGTCCTGCAACCTGGCTAACGTGGTTTAGATAGTCCCGGGCCATCGTCAGAAACTCCAGCGGTGGCGCAAAGATGGAATCTATTGCATTACGTAAGCCAGTCGGCAAGAAGTATTCATACACTCCATCACCTCATTGTTCGGATATAAGTGTCTGCCGGCAGCTCGTGGATCCAATTAATGTTCGGTTTTCACTTTCCGGAATGAGTTGGCCACTTTTTTAACGTCCGGATTTTCTACATCAATCTCCCATCTGTATACTGCCGATGATCCGTATGACTCCCCAGGCTACAGCAAACCAAATTAAAAACAGCAGCACATAGGACAGTGTGTCGATCTGGAAGTAATTAAGGCCCTGGGCTACATTACGAATAATAGGGGACCAAACGCCATCATCTGGCGATCTTGCAACGTAAGTAAATCCGGCCAAAGTGACAAAAATACCTTTCACAACGGCGACTATGATTTTGCCGATCATATAAAAAACTTGTATCAGCAGCCACGCAATCATGGCGATTTTATAGACCAGGTAAAGTATCAGAGCTATAACAACAAATACTGGTCGAAATAAAAATTTTAGAAAATCAAAAAGAGCCTGGAACACGACTCCCAAAACGTAAGAAACGAACTCCAATCCCCTACGCAGCAGCCGTTCAAAAAATGTCCAGGAGGATCTAAGTATCAAACCAATCATCGCGGTAATACTTTACGAGTTTTATAGACAATAGCGAAAATCTCGTGAATGATCCGGTCAGAATACATAATGGCCGTAAATATGATCAATGGCGCGGATATGTAGGCTAATTGCTTCGCCGCGAACTGAAACAACTCCATACTGGACATGTAATCATCCCCTTTGTGTAATCTTGTATTTTTTATTTAACAGATAAAGAAATGCAATCATCATGTTTGCCAGGACAATGGCTAAAGCTATGAGCACCCAACCGTTAAGCAGCTTAACAAACTCTATACCTGCCTTGAACGCATCCCCTACGCCATATCCATCTGCAAGCTCAAGCACCGGAGCTGTAGGGTTGTTACTGCCCCCCTCTGAACCGTCCGCTAGTATCGCCCTGGCTTCGGCCTTGTTCGATATGACACCAGGAATATACCCCATTGCTCTGGTAATCTTATATTCAAAAACCGTAGGCCCAACGCTGCTGATTAAACGGCCATTGAGATAGATACGATATCCTATAGCTCCCTCTGTCTTCGACCATTTCACCAGTAAATAGTCCGGCCCTGTTTCTTGCTCTGTGTCTGTCATTACGTTTTGCGGTGCAATGACAACTAAATTTGATTGAGCAGACTCATTTCCCGTAAGGTCATACGCCGACACAGTAAAACTATACTTCCGACCATTCTCAAGACGCTTTACAACGTAGCTTGTCAAATTCCCGAGCTTGGTTATTTGTTTTCCATCCTGATATACGATGAACCCGGATATATCTTCATCGCTGCTTTCAGTCCACCTTAATGTAACCATCCCATTTCCTGCTTGCCCTTGTAATTCTGGAACTTCCGGTGGGGTAGTATCCGGCGGTGGCGGTGGATTAGGCGTAAGCACCATTCCCACTGTTTTTTTACTCTCATTTCCGTCTTGGTCAACGGCTGAAAGCTGAAACGTATATTTTTTACCATTAACGAGTCCAGTAAGCAGAATCTTTCTGCTATTTGTTTTTTCAAGATTAACCTCAGCATCTAAATATTTTTTAGGTACACCGTCTGTGTACAGCACATAATGACTAAAATCCGTTTCAGTGTTTCGACCAAAGTTAAGGGTAACAGTGCTATCGCCAGCCGTTCCAGTAAATCCCGTCGGCATGGCCGGCGGTGTGGTATCTGGTATACCAAAAACATTGAGTTCATAGATGTATCTGTTAAATCCGTTAGACTTACTCAACGTGAATTTTTTCAAAGGCTTTGTTAATGGAATCACTCCATCTGTAACTGTACTACCTACCAATCTGACCAAATTAGTTGATCCATCAGCATACAAAATGGTAACGACTAGAGCATTATCTGAGCCACCGTCCACCCGATAACGGATTTTTATATTTTCAGCGTCTACCGCCCCAGGAAATGTATAGCTAAGTACATAAGGGTCAAGCACTACATAGCTATCTAGGTTGCCATCCGTCACTAAACTTGTTTGCGTTCCAGTTGGAGCACCACCCCGAAAATTAACCCAATCTATAGGTTTTCCGTCTAATAAGCCTTTAGAATAGTCCACTGCGGCATAGGTAGATACAGCACCAAAGAATGAAAATATGATCAAGATGGAAACCAAAAATAAGTCCTTTAATAACCTGTTTATTTACACCACCCCCCATCATTTCGGTATTGGAATTTCAACTTCTGCCCCTTTAGGCGTAGGTGTATCAACCGTTTGGCTTTGCGGCTTCGGTATATCAAAAATGATTTTCCCAGGCTTAGGTACTTCCACTGTCGTCGGTGGTGTTTCTCGCTTCGGTATGTCAAAAATGATTGGCTTAGGTACAGGCGGTTCTTCCAGCTCCATTTTCTTCGGCTTCTCTATATCCACGCTGTCTATGCCCTCCTTTGGGTCACTGAGCACAAAGGGTTTAGACTCGTCCTTTGTCTCAACGGCCGGAGTGCTGGCAATGTCAAACTTGATCGGGCCATTTTCAAACTCGCCTGGAACCTTAGGAGTTAGGGTATCTTGCTCCCTCGTGGATATGTCAAGCTGCGGTAACGGAGCAGTAGTTGCCTGGTTTATCTCTTCCTGGCTTGGAGCCTCAGGAACACCACCAACATAATTACGAAGGTGATTAACAGTAGCAAAACCGATTTTGTCCGCTACGCTGTCCCAATCCGGCGGCGGTGGTATGGCCCGGGCAACTGCTCCAGTAAGCTGCCCCATAAGCGTGTCCCAATCTGGACATTCCAAGGCTTTTTTTATGTTCTCGCATGGGTCACATGCCTGTGATGCTCCCCCATCGTCACCGCCGCCGCTGTCGTCTCCTGGATCGGTGGCTCCTCCATCATCCTGGCCACCGGAATCGTCACCGCCATTACTCGGTGGGTCTGTAGTTCCTCCGGTACCGGAACCGCCGCCCCCTGTGTTACCATTGCCACCTGTTGGCGGTGTGGTAGGCGTTGTTTGCCCCCCACCGCCCGTGTCGGGGGGCTTGTTGTCCCTCCCTGTTCCGCATCCGGCAGAAATCCGTACTCAGCCAGTTTTAGGAACTTTTCTGCGCTGCCATCGGATGTAAGAGAGATAGATACGCCCTTGCTTTTATGCGCCCTGAACACTGTTGTGCCAACGTCTACAGGCTTACCGTCTATCGAACTGGTTATTTTCATTTTGTATCCATCGCCAAAGGTCACTGTGGCGTATACTTTGCTGCTTAACGCTCCTTTGACCCTAAAACGGATACTGGCTATGTAGTATTTTCCTCCGCCCTCGGACGGTACAAATTTGGTACCTCCACTCGAAGCCTTCGCGGCAAAGGTACCGGATGTACCTTTCGGTATAGTCACCTCAAAGCCACCGTCAGGCACCTTAATATTGCCCTTCGGCACAGCTGCAAAGGCCAGCATCGGAATATTAAGCAGCATAATAATTAACAGCGTTAACCCTATTTTTTTCATCGCGTCTGTCCTCTCTGTAAAAATAGCCCAGACAGTAGATCGTCTGGGCTATTTGTGATGCTGCATTTTTACTTACCAGTGCCAGCGGCCGACTTACCTTTTTTAACCAACCAAAAGATAAAGCCGATGATGATCGACGCGAACGCAATACCAATCCCGATTGCTGTCCATCCACCAAACAGGCTCATAAAGCCGGACGCTGCGGACAAACCATCCGCTGGTGTTAGGGGTAGCGTAACCCCCGATAAATCTACTGTTGCTG